>NZ_WHOV01000096.1:0-24833 GCF_009765395.1 Pseudomonas sp. BAV 4579
CCAGGGACCCAATGATTAACAGTCATTTGCTCTACCGACTGAGCTATCGCGGAACAACGGGGCGTATCTTACTGATAGATAACGGGAAGTCAAGCCTTGGCAGCGCCTCGAAAAGGCGCTGCCGGAAGTGTCGTCCTAGCCCTTCAGGACGGCGGCGATGGCCTGGACAGTCGGTGGCAGATTGCGCTCGTTCAACGCCGCCACGCAGATGCGTCCGGTGCTGACCGCATAGATGCCGAATTCGCTTTTCAGCCGCTCGACCTGCTCGGCGGTGAGGCCGGAGTAGGAGAACATGCCGCGCTGGGCGTTGACGAAGGCGAAGTCGCGAGTGGCGCCAGCCGCGGCCAGGCCTTCCACCAGGGCGTTGCGCATGGTGCGGATGCGCTGGCGCATCTCGCCCAGTTCGGCTTCCCACAGGACGCGCAGCTCGGGATTGCTCAGCACGCTGGCGACGATGGTGGCGCCATGGGTCGGGGGGTTGGAGTAGTTGGTGCGGATCACCCGCTTGACCTGGGACAGCACCCGGGCGCTTTCCTCGCGGCTCTCGCTGACCAGGGTCAGGGCGCCGACCCGCTCGCCGTACAGCGAGAAGGATTTGGAGAAGGAGCTGGAGACCAGGAAGGTCAGGCCGGAGTCGGCGAACAGGCGTACCGCCTGGGCGTCTTCCTCGATGCAGTCGCCAAAGCCCTGGTAGGCGATGTCGAGGAAGGGCACCAGGTTGCGCGCCTTGACCACGTCCAGCACCGCCTGCCAGTCGGCTGGTTGCAGATCGACGCCGGTGGGGTTGTGGCAGCAGGCGTGCAGCACCACCACCGAGCGCTCCGGCAGCGCCTGGAGATCGGCCAGGAAACCAGCGCGATTCAGGCCGTTGCTGGCGGCGTCGTAGTAGCGATAGTTCTGCACGGGAAAGCCGGCGCCCTCGAACAGCGCGCGGTGGTTTTCCCAGCTCGGGTCACTGATGGCGACCACGGCATCCGGCAGCAGCCGCTTGAGGAAGTCGGCGCCGATCTTCAGCGCACCGGTGCCGCCAACGGCCTGCACGGTGATGGCGCGGCCTTCGCGCACCAGGCTCGACTCGGCGCCGAACAGCAGGTGCTGTACGGCCTGGTCATAGGCGGCGATGCCCTCGATGGGCAGGTAGCCGCGCGGTGCCTGGGAGGCCACGCGCTGCTGCTCGGCCTCGGCCACGGCGCGCAACAGCGGAATGCGGCCCTGCTCGTCGTAGTAGACCCCCACGCCCAGATTGACCTTGTGCGGACGGGCATCGGCGTTATAGGCCTCGTTCAGGCCAAGGATGGGGTCGCGGGGTGCCATTTCGACGGCGGAGAACAAACTCATGGGGCAGGGGCTCGAATGAGGGGTGAAGGGAAGGGCGGAACGCTTAGGAACCAGGAGTATAGCCCCCTGCAGGCACCATCGCGACCCGACCTCGGTAGGAGATTTCCTGACGTGCGGCGCCACAGGCGGATTGCAAAGGGGTGCATGCGACCTCATCTAGGGGCTTCCAGCTTTTTCCTCGTCCACACCGCCCTGACCTTGCGTCAGCGCGGTGGTGTCCGTGCATTTCCGCGCTCTTGAGGCAGCCATGTCCGCATTCCAGCTCTCCACTCGCTACACCCCGGCCGGCGACCAGCCCGAAGCCATTCGCCAGATGGTGGAAGGCCTGGAGGCGGGCCTGTCGCACCAGACTCTGCTCGGCGTGACCGGCTCGGGCAAGACCTTCAGCATCGCCAACGTCATCGCCCAGGTGCAGCGCCCGACCATGGTGCTGGCGCCGAACAAGACCCTGGCCGCCCAGCTCTATGGTGAATTCAAGGCCTTCTTCCCGAACAACTCGGTGGAGTACTTCGTCTCCTACTACGACTACTACCAGCCGGAAGCCTATGTGCCCTCGTCGGACACCTTCATCGAGAAGGACTCGTCCATCAACGACCATATCGAGCAGATGCGCCTGTCCGCCACCAAGGCGCTGCTGGAGCGCAAGGATGCCATCATCGTCGCCTCGGTATCCTCCATCTACGGCCTGGGCAGTCCCGAGGCCTACCTGAAGATGGTCCTGCACCTGGATCGCGGCGACCGCATCGACCAGCGCACCATCCTGCGTCGCCTGGCCGAGCTGCAGTACAGCCGCAACGACCTGGAATTCGCCCGCGCGACCTTCCGGGTACGCGGCGACGTCATCGACATCTTCCCTGCGGAGTCCGATCTCGAAGCGGTACGCATCGAGCTGTTCGACGATGAGGTGGAAAGCCTGTCGGCCTTCGATCCCCTCACCGGCGAGGTGATCCGCAAGCTGCCGCGCTTCACCTTCTATCCCAAGACCCACTACGCCACGCCGCGCGAGACCCTGCTGGGCGCCATCGAGAACATCAAGCTGGAGCTCGCCGATCGCCTGGAATGGCTGCGCAGCCAGAATCGCCTGCTCGAAGCCCAGCGGCTGGAGCAGCGCACTCGCTTCGATCTGGAGATGATCCTCGAGCTGGGCTATTGCAACGGCATCGAGAACTACAGTCGCTACCTGTCCGGGCGGGGTCCGGGCGAGCCGCCGCCAACCCTCTATGACTATCTGCCGAGCAACGCCCTGCTGGTGATCGACGAATCCCACGTCACCGTTCCGCAGATCGGTGCGATGTTCAAGGGCGACCGCTCGCGCAAGGAAACCCTGGTGGAATACGGCTTCCGCCTGCCCTCGGCGCTGGACAACCGGCCGCTGAAGTTCGAGGAATGGGAAGCCGGTGCGCCCCAGACCATCTTCGTCTCGGCTACCCCCGGTCCCTATGAGGAAGAGCACGCCGGCCGCGTGGTCGAGCAGGTGGTGCGCCCCACCGGCCTGGTCGACCCCATCATCGAGATCCGTCCGGCCACCACCCAGGTGGACGATCTGCTCTCCGAGATCCGTCTGCGGGTGGCCCAGGAGGAGCGGGTGCTCTGCACCACCCTGACCAAGCGCATGGCCGAGGACCTCACCGACTACCTGGCCGACCACGATGTACGGGTGCGCTACCTGCACTCCGACATCGACACCGTGGAGCGGGTGGAGATCATCCGCGACCTGCGCCTGGGCACCTTCGACGTCCTGGTGGGCATCAACCTGCTGCGCGAGGGCCTGGACATGCCGGAGGTCTCCCTGGTGGCGGTGCTCGACGCTGACAAGGAAGGCTTCCTGCGTTCCGAGCGTTCGCTGATCCAGACTATCGGCCGGGCGGCGCGCAACCTCAACGGCAAGGCCATCCTCTATGCCGACAACATGACCGGCTCCATGCAGCGCGCCATCGACGAGACCGAACGGCGGCGCAACAAGCAGCTGGCCTTCAACGAAGAACACGGCATCGTGCCCCAGGGCATCAAGAAGGACATCCGCGACATCATGGAAGGCGCCGCGGCCCCGGGCGCCAAGGGCAAGCGCCGGGTGGCCAAGGCCGCCGAGGACCAGGGCGAATACGCCGCCGAACTGCGCTCGCCGAGCGAGATCGGCAAGCGCATCCGTCAGCTCGAAGAGAAGATGCTGCAGCTGGCGCGCGATCTGCAGTTCGAGTCAGCCGCCCAGCTGCGCGACGAGATCCAGGCACTGCGCGAGCGCCTGGTCCAGGTCTAGGAGCCTGTACCTGTTCTGCTGCGCGTCGGCCAAGCTGCGTTGAAAATAGCTTCGGAATGCTCATTTACCCTTCGTAAACTCCGCTTCCTCAGCTATTTTCGCCTTGCTTGGTTCTAGCTCGCGAGAACATGAACAGGCTCGGGCTTTCCGCCAACTGGCAGCGCCAGGGCTGGCGCTGCTACCATTCCGCCTCTGTCCCTTCGCGTTTCTCGAGAAAGCCGATGACCACCGTTCGCACGCGCATCGCGCCGTCGCCCACCGGCGACCCGCATGTCGGTACCGCCTATATCGCCCTGTTCAACCTCTGCTTCGCCCGTCAGCACGGCGGTCAGTTCATCCTGCGCATCGAGGATACCGACCAGGTCCGCTCGACCCGCGAATCCGAACAGCAGATCTACGACGCCCTGCGCTGGCTGGGCATCGAATGGGACGAAGGCCCCGACGTCGGCGGCCCCCATGGCCCCTATCGGCAGAGCGAACGCGGCGAGATCTACTGGAAGTACGCCCGGGAGCTGGTGGAGAAAGGGCATGCCTTCCTCTGTTTCGCCACCCCGGAAGAACTCGACCAGATGCGCGCCGAACAGCAGGCACGGGGCGAGACCCCGCGCTACGACGGGCGCGGCCTGCGGCTGACCCCGGAAGAGGTGCAGCAGCGCCTGGACGCCGGCCAGCCCTATGTGATCCGCATGAAGGTGCCGGAGGAGGGCGTCTGCGTCGTCCCCGACCTGCTGCGTGGCGAGGTCGAGATCCCCTGGGATCGCATGGACATGCAGGTGCTGATGAAGGCCGACGGCCTGCCCACCTACTTCCTCGCCAACGTGGTCGACGACCACCTGATGGGCATCACCCACGTCCTGCGCGGGGAAGAGTGGCTGCCCTCGGCGCCCAAGCTGATCAAGCTCTACGAATACTTCGGTTGGGAGCAGCCGCAGCTCTGCTACATGCCGCTGCTGCGCAACCCCGACAAGAGCAAGCTTTCCAAACGCAAGAATCCCACCTCGGTGACCTTCTATCAGCGCATGGGCTATCTGCCCGAGGCCATGCTCAATTACCTCGGCCGCATGGGCTGGTCCATGCCCGATGAGCGCGAGAAGTTCACCCTGGATGAGATGGTCGAGCATTTCGACCTCCAGCGCGTTTCCCTGGGCGGTCCGATCTTCGACGTCGAGAAGCTCTCCTGGCTCAACGGCCAGTGGCTGCGCGAGCTGAGCCCCGAGCGCTTCGCCGCCGAGGTGCAGCAGTGGGCGCTCAATCCCGAGTACCTGCTCAAGATCGCCCCGCTGGTGCAACAGCGGGTCGAGACCTTCAGCCAGATCGCCCCGCTGGCCGGCTTCTTCTTCAGCGGCGGCCTGAATCTGGATCCGGCGCTGTTCCAGCACAAGAAGCTCTCCGCCGACCAGGTCCGCCTGGTCATGCAACTGCTGCTGTGGAAGCTCGAAGCCCTGCGCCAGTGGGACAAGGAACGCATCACCGCGGTGATCCAGGCGGTCGCCGAGCACCAGCAGCTCAAGTTGCGCGACGTCATGCCGCTGCTGTTCGCCGCCATCACCGGTCAGGCCAGTTCGGTCTCGGTGCTGGATGCCATGGAGATCCTCGGTCCGGACCTCACTCGCTTCCGCTTGCGCCAGGCGGTCGAACTGCTGGGTGCGCCCTCCAAGAAGGAAACCAAGGAGTGGGAGAAGCTGCTGGCCGAGCTCGGCTGACAGTCTCCCGGCCGATCTTGTCTTCGGGGTCGGCTTCCTCCTCGCGCCAGGATGGCCCCATGACCTCCGTGACTCCCCAGCGGCGCAATCTGCTCGAAGACGTGCTGGCCCTGCTCAGCGCGACCCTGATGATCGCCCTGGCGGTCAACCTCTATCGCCAGGCCGGCCTGCTCACCGGCGGTACCGCGGGCCTGGCCTTTCTCGCCCAGTACGGCACGCGCCTCTCCTTCGGTCAGGCCTTCTTTCTCATCAACCTGCCGTTCTACTGGCTGGCCGTGCGGCGCATGGGCTGGGCCTTTACCCTGCGGACCCTGGCGGCCGTGACCCTGGTGTCGCTGCTGACCGAGCTGACCCCGCACTTTGTCGCCTTCAGTGCCCTGCAACCCCTCTATGCCGCCGTGATGGGCGGTGTCCTGATGGGCGTGGGGCTGCTGATCCTCTTCCGTCACCAGGCCAGCCTCGGCGGCATCAACATCGCCGTGCTCTATCTGCAGCAGCGCTATGGCTGGCGAGCGGGCAAGGTGCAGATGGGCATCGATTGCCTGATCGTCCTGCTGGCGCTGTGGGTCGTCGAGCCCGGTGCCATCCTCGTCTCGATCCTGGGCGCCGTGATCCTCAATCTGACCCTGGCGATCAACCATCGGCCCGGGCGTTACAGCGCCATCAGCTAGGGGCTTTCCGTCGCGCAGGCGCAACTTCGATTGGTCCGCGACCCGCCTTGGCTTTAAGATGGCGCCCATTTTCGGCGGCCCGACCGTCGTCATCGCAAGTTGAAGAGGTCTCCATGAGCTGCGATTTCCTGGCACAAGCCCTTCCCGGCGTACAGAAACTCTCGCCCTACGTGCCTGGCAAGCCCGTCGATGAACTGGCCCGTGAACTGGGCCTGGCGCCGGCCAGCATCGTCAAGCTCGCCAGCAACGAGAACCCGCTCGGCCCCAGCGCCAAGGCCCTCGAAGCCATTCGTGCCGAACTGGCCGAGCTGACCCGCTATCCGGATGGCGGCGGCTTCGATCTCAAGCAGGCCCTCAGCCAGAGATTCGGCGTGGCCGCCCCTGGCATCACCCTGGGCAACGGCTCCAACGACATCCTCGAACTGGTCGCCCGGGCCTATCTGGCGCCCGGCTACAACGCCGTGTTCAGCGAGCACGCCTTCGCCGTCTATCCGCTGGTGACCCTGGCCATCGGCGCCGAGGGCCGCAGCGTCCCGGCCAAGGACTACGGGCATGACCTCGACGCCATGCTCGCCGCCATCGATGCCGACACCCGGGTGGTCTTCATCGCCAATCCCAACAACCCTACCGGCACCTGGTTCGACAGCGAGGCTCTGGCACTCTTCCTCTCCCGCGTCCCCGAGCATGTCCTGGTGGTGCTGGACGAGGCCTACATCGAATACGCCGAGGGCGACGAGCTGCCGGACGGCTTGGCGTTCCTGGCCCAGTACCCCAACCTCATCGTCTCGCGGACCTTTTCCAAGGCCTATGGCCTGGCCGCTCTGCGCGTCGGCTATGCCTTCTCCTCGCCGACCGTGGCCGACGTCCTCAATCGGGTGCGCCAGCCGTTCAACGTCAATAGCCTGGCCCAGGCCGCGGCCTGTGCGGCCCTGGCCGACAGCGACTACCTGGCCCGCAGCCGGGCCCTCAACGATGCCGGCATGGCCCAGCTGGAAGCCGGTTTCCGCGATCTCGACCTCGAGTGGATTCCGTCCCGTGGCAATTTCATCGCCGTGGACCTGGGGCGCGACGCCGCACCGATCAATCAGGGGCTGCTGCAGGAGGGCGTCATCGTGCGACCCGTCGCCGGCTATGGCATGCCCACCTTCCTGCGCGTCTCCATCGGCACCGAAGCGGAAAATGCCCGTTTCCTGGCGGCGCTGAGCAAGGTCCTGGGTCGTGGCTGAAGTGGCCACCCCCCTGATCGAACGTCTCGTCGTTGTCGGCCTGGGCCTGATCGGCGGCTCCTTCGCCAAGGGCGCCCGCGTCAGCGGTCTCTGCCGTGAGGTGGTCGGGGTCGATCGCGATCCGGAGACTCGCCGGCTGGCGGTCGAGCTGGGCGTCGTCGACCGCTGCGTCGCCGAGCTGGGCGATGCCTGCCCGGGGGCCGATGTCATCCAGCTCGCCGTGCCCATCCTGGCCATGGAGCGGGTGCTGGCCGATCTCGCGGCCCTGCCGCTGCAGGGCGCCGTCCTCACCGACGTCGGCAGCGCCAAGGGCAACGTGGTGCGCGCCGCGCGTCAGGCCTTCGCCGGCCAATCGCTGCGCTTCGTGCCGGGTCATCCCATCGCCGGCTCCGAACGCAGTGGCGTCACGGCAGCCAACGCGGCGCTGTTCAATCGGCACAAGGTCATCCTCACGCCACTGGAAGAGACCCTTCCAGCCGATCTGGACAAGGTCGACCGGCTCTGGCGCGCCATAGGGGCCGATGTCGAGCACATGACCGTCGAGCATCATGACCAGGTCCTTGCCGCCACCAGCCACCTGCCGCACCTGCTGGCCTTCAATCTGGTGGATTCCCTGGCCAAGCGCAGCGAAAACCGTGAAATCTTCCATTACGCTGCTGGCGGTTTCCGTGACTTCACCCGCATCGCCGGCAGCGATCCGACCATGTGGCACGACATCTTCATTGCCAATCGTGAAGCCGTACTGCAGGCCCTGGACACCTATCGCGCCGATCTCGACGAGCTGCGCGGCGCCATCCAGGCCGGCGATGGTCAGTTCCTCATGGAGGTGCTGACCCATGCCCGCGGCGCGCGCGAATATTTCGGGCGCATCCTCGCCAGTCGTACCCAGACCGGCGCTCAGGTCGCCGTCCATCAATCTCTTACGGAGGGGCACTCATGAGCAGTACCGCACCCGTCATCACCCTCGATGGCCCCGGCGGTTCGGGGAAGGGCACCCTCGCGGCGCTGGTCGCCCGCCAGCTGGGCTGGAATCTGCTGGATTCCGGCGCGCTCTACCGCCTGCTGGCCTTCGCCGCTCGCAACCATGGCGTGGACTACACCAACGAAGAGTCGCTCAAGTTGCTGGCGGCCCACCTGGACGTCCAGTTCCTTGCCGGGCATGAGCACGGCCAGCGCATCATCCTCGAAGGCGAAGACGTCACCGACGTCATCCGTACCGAGGAAGTCGGCGCCGGCGCCTCCCAGGTGGCGACCCTGCCCGCCGTGCGCGATGCCCTGTTGCAGCGCCAGCAGGCGTTCCGCGAGGCGCCCGGTCTGGTCGCCGATGGTCGCGACATGGGCACCGTGGTGTTTCCGGACGCCGAGCTGAAGATCTTTCTGACCGCCGGTGCCGAGGAAAGAGCACAGCGGCGTTATCTTCAGTTGAAGCAGAAGGGCGAAAATGTTAGCTTGCCTGCCCTCCTGGAAGAGATCCGTGAGCGGGACGCCCGCGATAGTCAGCGTAGCGTTGCTCCGCTCAAGCCGGCCGACGATGCCGTCGAGCTGGATTCCACGCATCTCTCCATACAACAGGTATTGGAACGCATCCTGACCCTGGCCGCCGAGCGCGACCTGGCGGGATGAAGGCCGAGACTCATCCGAGTCGTCGGTGAAAGCTGCCGGGAACCAGTCGCATCCCGGCAGCCGGATGGTAACCACTCACCCCGCATGGGCTGGTCATGCGGTAGCCGGATACATCGGGTATCCATACAACAGGTATGAACATGAGCGAAAGCTTCGCAGAACTCTTTGAAGAAAGTCTGAAATCCCTCGACATGCAGCCGGGCGCCATCATCGTCGGCACCGTGGTGTCGATCGATGGCGACTGGGTTGTGGTCGATACCGGCCTGAAATCCGAAGGCCTGGTTCCGCTCGAGCAGTTCTACAACGAACAAGGCGAGCTGACCATCAACGTGGGTGACGAAGTCCACGTAGCCCTGGATGCCGTCGAAGACGGTTTCGGCGAAACCAAAGTGTCTCGCGAAAAGGCCAAGCGCGCCGAATCCTGGCTGGTCCTGGAAGCCGCGTTCAGCGCCGACGAAGTGGTCAAGGGTGTCATCAACGGCAAGGTCAAGGGCGGTTTCACCGTCGACGTCAGCGGCATCCGCGCGTTCCTGCCGGGCTCCCTGGTCGATGTCCGTCCGGTGCGTGACACCACTCACCTGGAAGGCAAGGAACTCGAGTTCAAGGTCATCAAGCTGGACCAGAAGCGCAACAACGTTGTCGTTTCCCGTCGTAGCGTCCTGGAAGCCGAGAACAGCGCCGAGCGTGAAGCTCTGCTGGAATCCCTGCAGGAAGGCCAGCAAGTCAAGGGTATCGTCAAGAACCTCACCGACTATGGCGCGTTCGTCGACCTGGGCGGCGTAGACGGCCTGCTGCACATCACCGACATGGCCTGGAAGCGCATCAAGCATCCGTCGGAAATCGTCAACGTCGGCGACGAGATCGACGTCAAGGTGCTGAAGTTCGACCGCGAGCGCAACCGCGTCTCCCTGGGTCTGAAGCAGCTGGGCGAAGATCCGTGGGTCGCCATCAAGGCCCGTTACCCGGAAGGCACCCGTGTTCAGGCGCGCGTCACCAACCTTACCGACTACGGCTGCTTCGCCGAGCTGGAAGAGGGCGTGGAAGGCTTGGTGCACGTGTCCGAAATGGATTGGACCAACAAGAACATCCACCCGTCCAAGGTCGTTCAGGTCGGCGACGAAGTGGAAGTCATGGTCCTGGATATCGACGAAGAGCGTCGTCGTATCTCCCTGGGCATCAAGCAGTGCCGCGCCAACCCGTGGGAAGAGTTCTCGGGTCAGTTCAACAAGGGCGACCGCATCTCCGGCACCATCAAGTCGATCACCGATTTCGGTATCTTCATTGGTCTGGAAGGCGGCATCGACGGCCTGGTACACCTGTCCGACATCTCCTGGAACGAAACCGGCGAAGAAGCCGTGCGTCGCTTCAAGAAGGGTGACGAGCTGGATACCGTGATCCTGTCCGTTGACCCGGAGCGCGAGCGCATCTCCCTGGGCATCAAGCAGCTGGAAGACGATCCGTTCTCCAACTACGCCTCCCTGAACGAGAAAGGCACCATCGTGCGCGGTACCGTCAAGGAAGTCGATGCCAAGGGCGCTGTCATCACCCTGGCTAACGAGATCGAAGGCGTCCTGAAGGCGTCCGAAATCAGCCGTGACCGCGTCGAGGACGCCCGTAACGTGCTGAAGGAAGGCGACGAAGTCGAAGCCAAGATCATCAGCATCGATCGCAAGAGCCGCGTGATCAGCCTCTCCGTCAAGTCCAAGGACGTCGACGACGAGAAGGAAGCCATGAGCTCCCTGCGTAGCAAGCAAGAGCCTGCTGCTGGCCCCACCACCATTGGCGACCTGATCAAGGCGCAGATGGAAAGCCAGAACTAAGTTCGAGCTTGAATAAAAGGCGACCCTTCGGGGTCGCTTTTTTTTGGCTGGCGAAAAGCGCACAGGGTGGTCATGACCCGTAAAAAGTTGCCGGGACCAAAGTCGTTCGCTTGACTTTTCAAAAATACGCCGGCGTGCTAAAAGTCCTTGGAGGTGATCTAGCCGCTTGATAACGAAGGAAAAAATCCATGACCAAGTCGGAGTTGATCGAGCGCATCGTTTCCTATCAGGGGCAGTTGTCGTCCAGGGATGTCGAGCTGGCGATCAAGACCATGCTGGAGCAGATGGCCCAGGCACTTTCCACCGGAGACCGTATCGAGATCCGCGGCTTCGGCAGCTTTTCACTGCACTATCGCGAACCCCGTACGGGGCGCAATCCCAAGACCGGCGAGTCGGTGCTGCTGGACGGCAAGTTCGTTCCGCACTTCAAGCCAGGCAAGGAGCTGCGGGACAGGGTCAACGAACTGGAGCCGTAAAGCCGTCGCCCACTGCCGGTCTTTTCCCTGTCGGTCCGACAAGAGTTCGATTTTCCTTGTTTTTTTGGCCAGTTCGAAATCGTCAAAAAAGCGTTATTCATAAGACTGGTATCGGTATTTTGACGTTTAAAAAAAAAGTCAAGCCGTTTTGATATTTTTGTAGACGGGTTCCGATTTTTGTAAGAGACTTCCCTCACATAAGGTCTTGGGTGACCTCGTAGTCCACGCCGAGTGAGGAAGTTGTCATGCGCCACTATCTTTTCATCTGGATCGGTATCGCCGCCTGCTTCACCAGCATGCACCTCGGTCATCCCTTCCTCGCTGTAGCCGCTCTGGCCGGTAGCTGGATGGTTGCCCTGTTCCTGCAGCCCGCTCAGCGTGTTGAGAGCTTCTCGCGCCACTACGTTGGCCAGCCGACCGCTCGTTTCCAGGCCGTCGAAGTCCAGGCTTCCGCCAAGACCTTCTAAGGTTCTCAAGTTTTTCGGCCCGCCGAGCTCAGGTTCGGCGGGCTTTTTTATGCCTGCGTTTTGCGTGGCTAGGCCCTCGCGGGGCAATGTCTTACCATAAGCGCCCTTTCCTGGCTGACTGGCACGGCGCAACGCATTGATGGAACGCAAGATTCTGGTGACAGGGGCAGGGGGCTTCGTCGGCGCAGCCCTGGTTCGGCAGCTACAGGCCAAGGGGTACCCGGTGGTCGCCGCACAGCGCCAGCCGGCAGCTGCCTCGGTCGCGGGCGAGGTGATTCCGGTGATCCGTGAGTTGTCCGCCGATACTGACTGGTCCGCGCCCCTGGCAGGGGTAGATACCGTCATCCATCTCGCCGCCCGGGTCCATCAGCTGGGCGAGCAACCAGGCGGGTTTAGCGAGGCTCGCTACGATGAGGTGAATCGGGCGGCAACCCTCAAGCTGGCCCGGGATGCCCAGGCTGCCGGCGTCCGTCGCTTCATCTTTGTCAGCAGCATCAAGGTCAATGGTGACTGGACCCTTCCCGGCAAGCCCTTTCACGCTGACGATCTGCCCGCACCCACCGATGCCTACGCGCGTTCCAAGGCCGCTGCCGAACAGCAGCTGTTGGCGCTGATGGCCGAGACTGGGCTGGAAGTGGTCATCGTGCGTCCACCGCTGATCTACGGGCCTGGGGTAAAGGCCAATGTGGCCCGTCTGCTGGACACCCTGGCGCGGGGCGTGCCGCTGCCCCTGGGGGGCGTTCGGCACAACAGGCGCAGTCTGCTCGCGCTGGAGAATCTGCTCGACCTGCTGATCCTGTGCATCGCGGCGCCCAAGGCGGCCGGTGCCATCCTGCTGGTCAGCGACGATGAAGATCTCTCCACCGCCGAGCTGCTCGAATCGCTGGCCGAAGGCCTGGGTCAGAACCCCCGGCTGATCGCCGTTCCGTCCGCCTGGCTCGAATGGGGCGCCAGATTGCTGGGGCGGGGTGAGGTGGCGCAACGTCTCTGCGGGTCGCTGCAGGTCGACATCCAGCCCACCAAGACCCTGCTGGGCTGGCAACCCCCGCTGTCGGCGCGGTCCGCCTTGCGTGCGCTGGGCGCGCAACGGGCCGGGGCGGAGGGCCGGAAATGATGTTGCTCCTGTTGCTCCTGGCCGGCGGCTGCAGCTGGCTCGGCACGGCGGCGCTGCGCCGCTATGCCCTGTCCGGAGGCCTGCTCGACGAACCCAACGCGCGCAGTTCGCACCAGGTGGCGACGCCGCGAGGCGGCGGCCTGGCGATCGTCGTGGTGTTCGTGCTCGGCTGTGTGGTGCTGCGACTGCTGGGGCAGCTTGATCCGGCCTCCTGCGGCGTCCTGATAGGAGCGGGGCTGCTGGTGGCAGTGCTCGGCTTCGTCGACGATCATCGCCACGTGGGCGCCGGCTGGCGTCTGCTGGGTCACTTTCTGGCGGCGGTCGCTGCCCTGCTGTGGCTGGGCGGCTATGGCGCGCTTCCTGCGCAGCTGTCCGCTGTTCTGGGGCTGCCCGGCTGGCTGGTGATGACCCTTGGCGTCCTCTATCTGGTCTGGCTGCTGAATCTCTACAACTTCATGGACGGCATCGATGGCATCGCCGGCGTCGAGGCGCTCGTCGGCTGTCTGGGCATGGCGCTGATCTATGCCGTGACCGGGCAGGGCGCCTTGCTGGGCGCACCGCTGCTCCTGGCGGCGGCCGTGGGTGGCTTCCTGTGCTGGAATTTTCCGCCAGCGCGCATCTTCATGGGCGATGTCGGCAGTGGCTTTCTCGGCTTGATCCTCGGCATGCTGTCGTTGCAGGCGGCATTGGTGGAGCTGTCGCTGTTCTGGGCCTGGCTGATCCTGCTCGGCGTCTTCGTGGTCGATGCGACCTGGACCCTGTTGCGGCGACTGAGCCGGGGCAAGAAGCCCTACGAGGCTCATCGCACCCACGCCTATCAGTGGGCCTCCCGTCAGCATGGCGCCCATCGCCCGGTAACCCTGGCGGTACTCGCCATCAACCTGTTCTGGTTGCTGCCTATCGCTTTGCTGGTGGGGCTGGGGCTTTTAAGTGCCATACTGGGGCTCTTGCTTGCCTATGGGCCTTTGCTTTGCCTGGCCCTTCGATACCATGCTGGGACCGATGAGGTAGCCATGGCTGCGCAGTCCACCGGATTCAGGGATTAGGGACACTGACATGTTGCGTGACCATCTGGTCAAGCTGAACCGGCGTACCAAGAGAGTCATCCAGGTCGCGGTCGATCTGTTGCTGATCTGGCTCTCGCTCTGGTTGGCCTTCTATCTGCGCCTGGGTTCCGTGCAGATGATCGAGCCCTTCAGCGGGCATGCCTGGCTGTTCATCACTGCGCCGGCCATCGCCATTCCCCTGTTCATCCGATTCGGCATGTACCGCGCGGTCATGCGCTACCTGGGCAACGACGCCCTGATCGCCATCGCCAAGGCGGTGACGCTGTCGACGCTGCTGCTGTCGGTAGTCATCTACTGGTATCGCGACCTGCCGGAGATCGTCCCGCGTTCGATGATCTTCAACTACTGGATCGTCAGCCTGATCCTGATCGGCGGCCTGCGTCTCGCGCTGCGCCAGTATTTCCTGGGCGACTGGTATCGCGCCATTACCGTGCCCTTCATCAAACAGCCGGACGAGCTGCCACGGGTCGCGATCTACGGCGCCGGCTCGGCGGGCAATCAGCTGGTCGCGGCGCTGCGCATGGGCCGGGCCATGCGTCCGGTGGCCTTCATCGACGATGACAAGAGCATCGCCAATCGCATCATCGCCGGGCTCAAGGTCTACACGCCCAAACACATCCAGCAGATGATCGACGAAACGGGCGCCGAGGAGATCCTCCTGGCGATCCCGTCCGCCACCCGGGCACGGCGCCGTGAGGTGCTGGGTCTGCTGGAGCCTTATCCACTGCACGTCAGAACCGTGCCGCGGATCAGCGACTTGGCTTGCGGCAAGGTACAGGTGGACGACCTCCAGGAGGTCGACATCGCCGATCTGCTGGGACGCGATCCCGTCACGCCCCGGCCCGAGCTGTTCGCCCGTTGCATCACCGCCCAGGTGGTGATGGTGACCGGGGCAGGGGGGTCCATCGGCTCCGAGCTGTGCCGGCAGATCATCGGCCAGAAACCGCGCACCCTGATCCTGCTCGACCACGCCGAATTCAACCTCTACAGCATCCACCGTGAGCTGGAGACCTATATCCAGCGCGAAGCCCTGCCAGTCACCCTGGTGCCGGTGCTGGGCTCCATTCGCAATGCGCCACTGCTCTTGCAGGTGATGCGGCACTGGAAGGTGGCCACCCTCTACCATGCGGCGGCCTACAAGCACGTGCCCATGGTCGAGCACAACATCGCCGAGGGTTTCGGCAACAACGTCCTGGGCACCCTCAATGCCGCCCAGGCGGCCATCCAGGCTGGCGTGACCAGTTTCGTGCTGATCTCCACCGACAAGGCGGTACGGCCCACCAACATCATGGGCAGCACCAAGCGCCTGGCCGAGATGATCCTGCAGGCCCTGAGTCGCGAGGCGGCGCCCGTGCTGCATGGGCAAACGGATGGTATCCATCAGGTCAATCGCACCCGCTTCACCATGGTGAGATTCGGCAACGTGCTGGGCTCGTCCGGTTCGGTCATCCCGTTGTTCAGGACCCAGATCCGCAAGGGTGGGCCGGTTACCGTCACCCATCCCAAGATCACGCGTTTCTTCATGACCATCACCGAGGCCGCCCAACTGGTCATCCAGGCGGGCGCCATGGGCGAGGGCGGAGACGTCTTCGTGCTCGACATGGGCGAGCCGGTGCGCATCGTCGAACTGGCCGAGCAGATGATCAAGCTGTCGGGCCTGAGCGTCCGCTCGCCGGCCAATCCCCATGGCGATGTCGCCATTGAGTTCACCGGACTGCGACCCGGTGAAAAACTCTATGAAGAGTTGCTCATCGGTGACGATGTGAGTCCGACCTCCCACCCGAAGATCATGCGCGCCAGCGAAGACTTCCTGGCCTGGGATGCCTTCCGGGCAGCCCTCGTCGAGCTGAGTCGCGCGATCGATGCGGGTGATTATCTCCGCGTCCGGCAATTGCTGCGCGACACCGTCGCCGGCTATTCGCCAGAGGGCGACATCGTCGACTGGCTGCACGGCAAGAGATCCATCGAGTGATCCCGTCCACGCTTTCTTTCAACCTGGATTTGAAGCCGAGCACAGAAGCGGCAGCCGCCCAGCGCTAGGCTGAACTTTCTTTTCCTGCCACTGTTTAACTCAGGTCTTTGGGTACATGGCCGTGGCTGTGACCCAAGCCAGGGATGGCTGCGCCGTCCTCCGATGTCTCGTCCGCAGCGCCGGGCGCGATGATGTACAAATCGATATAGGCAGGATTCAGGATGAAGGTACTGGTAACAGGTGGCGCGGGTTTCATTGGTTCCGCCGTGGTACGTTTTCTTATCAACGAGACCCAATGCAAGGTTGCCAACGTCGACAAGCTGACGTACGCCGGTAACGTGGATTCCCTGGCCGAAGTCGCCGACTCCGACCGCTATGAATTCCACCAGGTGGACATCTGCGACTTCGCCGCCCTGCAGCAGGTCTTCGTGTCCTTCCAGCCCGACGTGGTCATGCACCTGGCTGCCGAGTCCCACGTGGACCGCTCAATCGAGGGCCCTGCCGCCTTCATCCAGACCAACGTAGTCGGCACCGGCGTCATCCTCGAGGTGACCCGTGCCTACTGGAACGACCTGGCGCCGGAAGCCAAGGCAGCCTTCCGTTTCCACCACATCTCCACCGACGAGGTCTACGGCGACCTGCACGGCACCGACGACCTCTTCACCGAGACCACGCCCTATTCCCCGAGCTCGCCCTATTCGGCCAGCAAGGCCGGCAGCGACCATCTGGTACGGGCCTGGGGTCGGACCTACGGGCTGCCGGTACTGGTGACCAACTGCTCGAACAACTACGGTCCCTATCACTTCCCCGAGAAGCTGATCCCCCACGTCATTCTCAATGCCATCCATGGCAAGCCGCTGCCGATCTATGGCGACGGCTCCCAGGTGCGTGACTGGCTGTTCGTCGAGGACCATGCCCGTGCCCTCTATACCGTGGTGACCCAGGGCGAGGTCGGCGAGACCTACAACATCGGTGGCCACAACGAGAAGCGCAACCTGCAGGTCGTCGAGACCATCTGCGACCTGCTCGAAGAACTGGCGCCGCAGAAGCCCGAGGGTGTCGAGCGCTATCGCGACCTGATCACCTTCGTCAAGGATCGTCCCGGTCATGACATGAGATACGCGATCGACGCCAGCAAGATCGGCCGCGAGCTGGGCTGGACGCCGGCGGAGACCTTCGAGACCGGCATGCGCAAGACCGTAACCTGGTACCTGAACAATCGTGAGTGGTGGCAGCGGGTACTGTCCGGCGCCTATCGCCTCGAACGTCTCGGCGAAGCCGTTTAACGATCCTATCGCGGACACGCCCGCGGGCGTGTCCGACCGACAGCAACAGTCAATTTTCAGAGGACGATTGCCATGAGCAAATACAAGGGAATTCTGCTGGCCGGTGGCTCCGGTACCCGTTTGCACCCCATTACCCTGGGCGTGTCCAAGCAGTCGCTGCCGATCTACGACAAGCCCATGATCTACTATCCGCTGTCCGTGCTGATGCTGGCCGGTATCCAGGAAGTCCTGATCATCTCGACGCCGGCCGACTTGCCCGGCTTCCAGCGCATGCTTGGCGACGGCAGCCACTTCGGCATGCAGCTGAGCTACGCCGAGCAGCCCAGCCCGGACGGCCTGGCCCAGGCCTTTATCATCGGTCGCGAATTCGTCGGCGATGACAACGTCTGCCTGGTCCTCGGCGACAACATCTTCTACGGCCAGCACTTCAGCGAAACGCTGCTCAAGGCTGCCAGCGTGGACCAGGGCGCCACCGTCTTCGGCTACTACGTCGCCGACCCCGAGCGTTTCGGTGTGGTCGAGTTCGACGAGCAGGGCAAGGCCCTGAGCATCGAAGAGAAGCCCAAGAAGCCGAAATCTAACTATGCCGTCACCGGTCTGTACTTCTACGACAACGACGTGCTGGACATCGCCGCCAACATCAAGCCGTCGCCCCGGGGTGAGCTGGAAATCACCGACGTCAACAACGAGTACCTGCGCCGTGGCTCGCTGAACGTTTCCCTGCTGGGCCGCGGCTTCGCCTGGCTGGACACCGGTACCCACGACGCCCTGCTGGAAGCCGGCCATTTCGTCCAGACCATCGAAAAGCGCCAGGGGCTGAAGGTCGCCTGCCTCGAAGAGATCGCCTTCCAGAAGGGCTGGATCACCTGCGAGCAGATGGCCATGCAGGCCGAAGCCCTGAGCAAGACCGGTTACGGTCAATACCTGGCGCGACTGTGCAAGGAGCAGGACTGATGCAGGTCTTCGACACCGCGATCCCGGACGTCAAGCTGATCGAACCCAAGGTCTTCGGTGACGACCGCGGCTTCTTCCTGGAGTCCTTCCAGGCGGAGCGCTATGCCCAGCAGGCGGGGATCACCCTGCCGTTCGTGCAGGACAACCACTCGCGTTCCGCCCGGAACGTGCTGCGTGGCCTGCACTTCCAGCGCAGCAAGCCGCAAGGCAAGCTGGTGCGCGTGGTGCGCGGCGAGGTGCTGGACGTGGCCGTCGACATCCGTCGTGGTTCGCCCACCTTCGGCAACGTGGTCGCCGAGATCCTCTCGGAAGACAACAAGCGTCAGCTCTGGATACCGCCGGGCCTGGCCCACGGCTTCGTGGTGCTGTCGGAAACCGCTGATTTTGAATACAAGTGCACAGATTATTACGATCCCTCTGATGAAGGGTCTTTGATCTGGAATGATCCGGATCTGAATATCGACTGGCGGGTAACGGATCCCATCCTGTCCGCCAAAGATGCACAAGGCCTTCGATTGGCGGAGCTGTATAGATGAAGATACTGGTTACCGGAGCTAACGGTCAGGTCGGACGCTGTCTGACCGATCGTCTTCAGCGTTCAGAACTGGCATGGGAGGCCCATGGACGTGCCACTCTGGATATCGCTGACGAAGGCTCGGTAACCAGCCATCTCGAGCGATTCGCTCCGGACGTCGTGATCAATGCGGCCGCCTACACGGCGGTCGACAAGGCCGAGCAGGAACCCGAGATCGCCGCCCGCGGCAATATCGAAGGTCCTGCGGTGCTTGCCCAGGCCTGCGGCGCCGCCGGCATCGCCCTGCTGCACCTGTCCACCGACTATGTGTTCGACGGTACCGCCACCGAACCCTATCAGGTCGAGGATCCGGTCAGTCCGTCCGGGGTCTACGGCATGACCAAGCTGGAAGGGGAGAACCGCGTGCTCTCCGCCTGCCCCCGCTCGGTGGTGCTGAGAACCGCCTGGGTGTTCAGCGAGCACTGCAACAACTTCCTCAAGACCATGCTGCGGCTCGCTGCCGATCGCGACGAACTGCGGGTGGTAAGCGACCAGGTGGGTTGCCCGACCTACGCCGGCCACATCGCCGACGCGCTGTTGCAGATCGCCGTCCAGGCCGAAGCCCAGCCTGAGCAGACGGCCTATGGCCTCTATCACTTCGGCGGCGACAGCGGCCTGAGCTGGTGCGACTTCGCGCGCTACATCATCGATGCCGGCGAGGAGCTGGGCATGCTGGAACGGGCGCCGCTCATCACCGGCATCGCCACCTCCGAATTTCCCACCCTGGCCAAGCGCCCGGCCTATTCCATGCTGGATTCCAGCGCGCTGGAGCAGCACTTCGGCATCCCGCCGAGCGACTGGCGCCAGGGCGTTCGCCAGACCCTGCTGGCGCTCCAGACCGAGCGTGCTCAGGCAGGGTCTCTGGTGAGTTGACCGCCTGACCCTTTGCGTTAAGCTCTCCGGATCAAACAGCGGAACAGGGAGGTTCCTCTATGAGATTCGTCTGGATAGTGACGTTGCTGGCCCTGTTCGGTCCCTGGGCCAATGCCTGTGAGTCTGCCACAGGTGCTGCCAACAAGCCTGCCGCGAGTGCCAGCCTGGCACCGCTGAACATCAATGTCGCCGACGTCACCGCGCTGCAACGGCTGCGGGGGATAGGGGCCGTCAAGGCCCAGGCGATCGTCGACCATCGCCAGGCCCATGGCGCCTTTGCTTCGGTGGACGAGCTGCTCGAGGTCAAGGGCATCGGCAAGGCCCTGTTGCAGCGCAACCGCGAACTGCTCAGCGTCGACTGATTTTCGGCAAACTTTAACCGTCCCTCTGCACATTTTTCCCAAGCCATTGTTTTAGATGAATTTTTAGGATCTGGCACAGGCATTGCTCTATCTCTGACACGAGTGGGTACGGCGTCAATTTCCCGTGCCAGAGGAGCAGAGCAAATGGTTCAAGGTGTCGAGTTCAATCGGTTGATGCTGGAAATGCGTTCCATGCAGACCGAAGCCATGGCCCGGTCGAAAGCCGTGGTAGCTCCGGCTGCCGGCGCGGAACAGGTCCAGGGTCCGAGCTTCGCCGACATGCTCAGCAAGGCCGTGGGCTCCGTTAACGAGACCCAGCAGACCGCTGGCGAGATGGCCAAGGCCTTCGAGCTGGGGCAGGGCGGCGTCGACCTCACTCAAGTCATGATCGCTTCGCAGAAGGCCAGCGTCTCCGTGCAGGCCTTGACCCAGGTACGCAACAAGTTCGTGCAGGCGTACCAAGACATCATGCAAATGTCGATTTGAGGACGGTCTAGAAAATGGCTGAAGCTCTCACCAACGCACCCGTCCCGACGACCCAGCCTGCGGCTGAAGACAAGCCCAAGAAGTCGCTGCTGGGTCTCAGCTTTCTCGACAACCTGTCCGACATGCCGCTGCTGCGGCAGATGGGGCTGCTGATCGGCCTGGCCGCCAGCGTCGCCCTGGGCTTTGCCGTGGTGCTCTGGACCCAGCAGCCGGACTATCGGCCGCTGTACACCAGCATGAACGGCCTGGACGCCAATCAGGTGCTGCAGGCCCTGGGCGCGGCCGACATCGGCTACAAGGTCGATCCGAATTCCGGCGCCCTGCTGGTCAAGTCCGATGACATCGGCCGGGCGCGCATGAAGATGGCTGCAGCCGGCATCACCCCCTCCGATGGCAATGTCGGCTTCGAGCTGCTGGACAAGGAGCAGCCGCTGGGCACCAGCCAGTTCATGGAGGCGGCCAACTATCGGCGCAGCCTGGAAGGCGAACTGGCCCGGACCATCTCCAGCCTCAACGGCATCAAGGGCGCCCGGGTACACCTGGCGATCCCGAAGAGTTCGGTGTTCGTCCGTGACGAGCGCAAGCCGAGTGCCTCGGTACTGGTCGAGATGTATCCCGGCCGTACCCTGGATGCCGGTCAGGTCATGGCCATCATCAATCTGGTCGCCACCAGCGTGCCGGAACTGGATAAATCCCAGGTCACCATCGTCGACCAGAAGGGGCAGTTGCTGTCCGACCAGCAGAACATGTCCGAGCTGTCGATCGCCGGCAAGCAACTGGACTACACCCACAAGATGGAAAGCTCCCTGACCCAGCGCGTGCAGAACATCATGCAGCCGGTGGTGGGCAACGGTCGCTTCAAGGCGGAAGTCGCGGCGGACGTGGATTTCAACGCCGTGGAATCGACTGCCGAGCAATTCAATCCCGATCAACCGGCCCTGCGCAGCGAGCAGCAGAACAGTGAGCAGCGCCAGACGTCCGGCGGCGGCGCCCAGGGCGTGCCCGGTGCCCTGTCCAACCAGCCGCCCGGTCCGTCCTCGACCCCGGAGAAGGCCGGTGCCCAGGGTGGCGGCGCCAACTACATCGCTCCCGGCCAGCCGCTGCGCGACGCCAACGACCAGTACATCTACGACAGCAAGACCAGCCTGCCGGCGACCCTGCCGTACCCGACCGACAAGCGTGAGCAGAATACCCGCAACTACGAGCTGGACCGCAGCATCAGCTATACCCGTCAGCAGCAGGGCCGTCTGCGTCGACTTTCCGTCGCGGTGGTACTGGACGATCAGGTCAAGGTCGATGCGGCTGGCAAGGTCAGCCACCAGCCCTGGACCACCGAAGACCTGGCTCGCTTCACCCGTCTGGTGCAGGACGCCGTGGGCTTCGACGCCAGCCGTGGCGACAGCGTGAGCGTGATCAACGCGCCCTTCGCCCCGGTGCAGCAGGAAGAGATCGAGAGCATTCCCTTCTACCAGCAGCCCTGGTTCTGGGGCGTGGTCAAGCAGGCCCTCGGCGTCCTCTTCATCCTGGTGCTAGTCTTTGGGGTGCTGCGTCCGGTGCTGAAGAATCTGTCCGGCGGCAATACCAAGGACGCCGCCGCCCTGGCCGCTGCCGGTGGTGCCGGTGCCCTGGGTGCCGGCGGTCTGGATGGCCTGTCGGACGATCTGGCCGACGACAAGGTGAGCCTGGCCGGTCCGGCACCGCTGTTGCTGCCGAGCCCGAGCGAGGGCTATGACGCTCAACTGACCGCCATCAAGCAGCTGGTCAACGATGATCCGGGCCGTGTCGCCCAGGTAGTGAAGGATTGGATCAATGGCGACGAATGAAGCGCAACTTTCCAAGGTCGAGAAGGCCGCGATCTTCCTCCTGTCGCTGGGCGAAGCCGATGCCGCGCAGATCCTGCGCCATATGGGGCCCAAGGAGGTGCAGAAGGTCGGTACCGCCATGGCCCAGATGCGCAACGTCAACCGCGAGCAGGTCGAGCGTGTGCTGGGCGACTTCATCGAGGTGGTGGGCGATCAGACCAGTCTGGGCGTGGGCGCCGACGGCTACATCCGCAAGATGCTCACCCAGGCCCTGGGCGAGGACAAGGCCAGCGGCCTGATCGACCGTATCCTGCTGGGCGGCAACACCAGCGGCCTGGACAGCCTGAAGTGGATGGAGCCACGGGCGGTGGCGGATGTGATCCGCTACGAGCACCCGCAGATCCAGGCCATCGTGGTGGCCTACCTGGATCCCGACCAGGCGGCCGAAGTCCTTGGCCACTTCGATCACAAGGTACGCCTGGACATCGTCCTGCGCGTCTCCTCGCTGAACACCGTGCAACCGGCGGCGCTCAAGGAGCTGAACCTGATCCTGGAGAAGCAGTTCTCCGGCAGCGCCAGCACCACCCGTACCGCCCTGGGCGGCGTGAAGCGCGCCGCCGACATCATGAACTACCTGGACAGCTCGGTCGAAGGCCCGCTGATGGACGCGATCCGCGATGCGGACCAGGATCTGTCGGGGCAGATCGAAGACCTGATGTTCGTCTTCGACAACCTGTCCGATGTCGACGATCGCGGCATCCAGGCGCTCCTGCGCGAGGTGTCCTCGGATGTGCTGGTGCTGGCGCTCAAGGGCGCCGACGATGGCATCAAGGAGAAATTTTTCCGCAACATGTCCAAGCGCGCGGCCGAGTTGCTGCGCGACGACCTGGAAGCCAAGGGGCCGGTGCGACTGTCCGAGGTGGAGGGGGCGCAGAAAGAGGTGCTCGCCGTGGCCCGCCGCATGGCCGACGCCGGCGAGATCGTCCTCGGCGGCAAGGGTGGCGAGGAAATGGTCTGACGGCTTGCCGGGATTGGCCTGTGCTTTGCTAAGGTCTGGTCAGTAGCGGTTTTCTGACGGACAGGTAATGAGCAAAGAAGCGGCGAGCGAACTGATCAGGGCGCGGGATCTGGAAGCCTTCGACGTGTGGCGACTGCCAGCCTTCGACAGCTTCGACACGCCTGCAGAAATCCCTGTGCCCGCGGCAGCCGAGCCCGAGCCCCAGCCGGAGCCCCAGATCGAAGAGGTGCCGGCCGAAGAGGTTCAGCCGATCACTCTCGAAGAGCTGGAGGCGATCCGCCAGGAGGCCTACAACGAGGGCTTCGGCACCGGCGAGCGCGACGGCTACCATGCCGGCCAGCTCAAGGCGCGCCAGGAAGCCGAGGCGGCCCTGACCGCCCGGCTGGCCAGCCTGGAAACCCTGATGAGTCATCTGCTCGATCCCATCGGCGAGCAGGACCAGGCCCTGGAAGCCGGCATGGTGCAGCTGGTCCGGCATATCACCCGCGAAGTCATCCAGCGCGAACTCACGCTAGACTCCAGTCAGTTGGGTCAGGTGGTGCGCACGGCGCTGAAGCTGCTGCCCATGGGTGCCGAGAACATCCGCATCCAGGTCAGCCCCCAGGACTTCGAACTGATGAAGGCCTTGCGTGACCGCCACGAGGAAAAATGGCGCATCCTTGAGGACGAGACCCTTATGCCTGGCGGTTGCCGGATCGAGACCGAGAGCAGCGTCATCGACGCCAGCATCGAGACCCGTCTGACCCAGGCGCTGACCCAGCTGGCCGAACAGCAGCGTCACCAGGCGACCCAGCCCCAGGAAGCCGATCTGCACATCGACATCGAGGATGCCTCCCATGCGTCTTGAGCGTCTGAGTTTCGAACGCCGCCTCAGCGGTTACGATGAAGCCATCCGGGTCGAACAGCAGCCGGTGATCGAAGGCCGCCTGCTGCGCATGGTCGGTCTGACCCTGGAGGCCGAAGGCCTGCGCGCCGCCGTCGGCAGCCGCTGTCGGCTGATCAATGGCGGTGGCTATCAGCCGGTGGAGGTCGAGGCCGAGGTGATGGGCTTCAACGGCAACAAGACCTTTCTCATGCCGGTGGGCAGCCTGGCCGGCATCGCGCCCGGCGCCCGAGTGGTGCCGGTGCCGGATACCGGTCGCCTGCCGATGGGCATGTCGATGCTGGGGCGCGTACTGGATGGCCTGGGCAACGCCCTGGACGGCAAGGGCCGCATGCGCGCCGAAGACTGGGTGCCGATGGACGGTCCCACCATCAATCCGCTCAAGCGTGAGCCCATCAGCGAGCCCCTGGACGTCGGCATCCGCAGCATCAACGGTTTGTTGACGGTAGGTCGCGGCCAGCGTCTCGGCCTGTTCGCCGGTACCGGCGTGGGCAAGAGCGTGCTGCTCGGCATGATGACCCGGCTGACCAAGGCCGAGATCATCGTGGTCGGGCTGATCGGCGAGCGGGGTCGCGAGGTGAAGGAATTCATCGAGCACATCTTGGGCGAGGAGGGCATCAAGCGGGCGGTGGTCGTGGCCTCGCCGGCGGATGATGCGCCCCTGCTGCGCCTGCGCGCGGCCATGTACTGCACCCGCATCGCCGAATACTTTCGCGACAAGGGCAAGAACGTGCTTCTGCTGATGGACTCCCTGACCCGCTATGCCCAGGCGCAGCGGGAGATCGCCCTGGCCATCGGCGAGCCGCCGGCGACCAAGGGCTACCCGCCGTCGGTGTTCGCCAAGCTGCCACGCCTGGTGGA
>NZ_WHOV01000097.1:0-19213 GCF_009765395.1 Pseudomonas sp. BAV 4579
TGAGGTAGCTAATCCCATTACCCAGGAGAGATACAAGGTTGGGTTGAGACGGCTTTTTCGTCGAAGCCCAACAAGGCAAGCGGTGACACTTCCCGTTGGGCTTCGCTGCGCTCAACCCAACCTACGCGTCTAGCCTTGAGGCGCCGTAGGTTAGGTTGAGACGGCTTCTTCGTCGAAGCCCAACAAGACAGGAGGCCTCGACGGACCGCTGTCTAACGCAGCTTCTGCGGCTTGTAGGCGCAATAGTTCGGGCGCGGACCGACCTTTGGGTGGTTGCGGCAGGTTTCCGGGCGCTGGTCGTAGATGGTGCACAGCCGCGTCTTGGGATGCAGATAGATGCAGTCGTTGTTGGACAGCCGCACCAGGGTGAACAACCCGGTCTTGGCATTGAGGCGTTCGACCACGCCGTCCTTCTTGAGCCGCTTGGCGATGTCCTTGAGCGGCTCGCCCTTCTCGAATTCGTCCACCACGCCCATGCGGATCAGATCGGACAGGCGGGCTTCCACTGGCAGGGTGCAGCAGCTGGACACGCAGTCCAGGCACATGGCCTTGTCGTAACGGATCCAGGTTTCGGTGCGATCGAGATCGGCACCGAGAATGCGCAGTATCTGAGCCATGGCTTACTCGGCGAAGGTGACCTGACCATTGGCCAGGGAGGCGACCCGGGCCAGGGATTCGACGCGATAGCCCTGGGCATCCAGTTCGGCGCGACCGACCTGGAAGGACTTCTCGATGACGATGCCAAGGCCGGCGACCTGGGCCCCGGCCTGACCGATGATGGAGATCAGCGCCTTGGCCGCCTTACCGTTGGCAAGGAAGTCGTCGATGATCAGCACCCGATCGTCGGACGAAAGGTGCATGGTCGAGACGGCTATGGTGCTCTCGGTCTGCTTGGTAAAGGAATAGACACTGGCGACCAGTAGATTGTCGGTCAGGGTCAGCGACTGGTGCTTGCGGGCGAAGATCACCGGCACGCCCAGCTCCAGTCCGGTCAGCACCGCCGGAGCGATCCCCGAGGCCTCGATGGTCACGATCTTGGTGATGCCGGCGTCGGCGAAGCGGCGGGCGAACTCCTGACCGATGTCGCGCATCAGCGCCGGATCGATCTGGTGGTTGAGGAAGGCATCGACCTTGAGCACCTGCTCGGAGAGTACTTGGCCTTCGCTGCGAATCTTGGCTTTGAGGCGTTCCACGCGGACGGTCCTTTAACGGCAACGCCCGGGCCTGAGTACAGGACCGGGTCTGGGAATACGGGAGGGCGGCGATTGTGCCCTATCTTTCAAGAAAGTCGTTAGTTTGCCGACAAATCGTCCTATAGGTATCCGCAACGGATAGCCGACGCTTGCCGGTGGCTGGCACAGGAGTGGTCGAACATGGGTGTTTTGTTGTCACCGGGGATTCGCGTGCTGAGCCAGTTCGGCTTCGCCCGCAAGTTCGCCCTGCTGCTGGTGCTGTTCATCCTGCCCCTGGCGGTCAGTCTCTGGCTGCTGGGCGCCGATTTCCAGGCCAAGCTGGCCACCGTCAGTGGCGAGCGCAGTGGTGTGCGGCTGCTGCAACGGCTCGATGCCGTGGAAGAAGAACTCACCCTCCGGCGCAACCTGACCGCGCGCTGGAAGGCGATCGACACCAGTCGGCAGGAGACGCCGGCCGTGCAGGCCGCCATCGCTGCCCTGGAAAGTCGCAACGACAGCCGGCGCGAGCGGCTCGCCCGGCTTGAGCAGCAACTGGCGACCGAAGGGGCCGGCGCGGATGTACAGGCGCGCTTCAAGACCCTGCAGCAGGCGCTCGCCGGGCTCGAGGTCGCGGATCTGCGCGGCCTGGGCTGGTGGCCGGACGGCTACGACAGATTCACCGCCGCCCTCGGCGCCGTCCAGGCGCTGCGCGAGGAAATCGCCCTGGACAGCGGCCTCATCCTCGATCCCTGGATGGAAACCTATCTGCTGATGCAGATCGGCACCACCCAGTCGGTCGAGTTGTACGAACGCCTCGGCCGCCTGGCCAGCGTCGGCCAGGCCAGTGTGGTCTCCGGCCAGTTCAGCCTGCAGAGCCGCCTGCAGCTGCGCGACCTGCGCGCGCGTGTCGGCGACTCTAGCGAAAGCCTGGCCAAGGTCGCCGTCCTGCTCGGCAACAAGCTGCCCGCCGACATGGCCGGCTGGAAGGACGACTACCAGAAGGTCGGCAGCCAGCTGGACGCCAGTCTCAAGACCCTCGATCAGGGGGTGTTCGGCGGCGAGATCACGCTCAAGCCGGAGCAGTTCGAAGCCACGCTGGACGGCGTCCTGCAGGGGCTGCAGACCTTCCGCCAGCAGACCCTGAAGAACCTGGATCAACGGCTGCAATACTATGGCACCGATGCCGTGCGCAGCTTTGGCGCCATTGCCGCCGGCTTCGGTCTGCTGCTGGTGGTGACCTGCTATCTGCTGCTGTGCATGCAGGCCGCCATTCGTGGCAGCGCCCGGCGCATCACCACCCTGGCCGAAGGCCTGCGCGACGGCGATCTGACCCGCTCGGCCCAGGTGAGTGGCCAGGACGAACTGGCCGAGATCGGGCGCGCCCTGGACCTGGCCGTGGTGCAGTTGCGGGGCAGCCTGCAGGCGGTCGAGCAGGAGAGTCGCCAGGTGGGCACGGCTTCCGGCGAACTGGGTCAGCAGGCCGAGGCGGCGCTGGGCGCCGTGGAAGCCCAGCGCCAGCAGATCACCCAGATCGCCACCGCCGCCACCGAACTGGCCGCCACCGCCCAGGGCGTGGCGCGGAGTTGCGAGGAGGCCGCCGGCCGTGCCGAGCAGATGCGCGGCATCGCCGAAGCCAGCCAGAGCGACAGTCGTCAGACCACGGCCAGCATCCAGCGCCTCAACCAGCGCCTGGACGAGACGGCGGCGGCCATGGCCCAGGTCAATGCCCAGGCCGGGCAGATCCAGCAGGTGGTGGACGTCATCCGCGGCATCGCCGAACAGACCAATCTGCTGGCGCTCAACGCCGCCATCGAGGCGGCCCGGGCGGGTGACCAGGGAAGGGGATTCGCGGTGGTCGCCGACGAGGTGCGTTCGCTGTCGCAGCGCACCCAGGCCTCCACGGCGCAGATCGCCGGGACCGTCGGCAGCCTGAGCGGCACCGTGGCCCAGGCCGTGTCCCTGATGCAGGAGGCTTGCGGCCAGGCGGCCAGCGATGCCCAGTCGATCACCGGACTGGGACGGCGGCTGGAAGAGATCGCCGAATCGGTACAGGGCGTCTCCGACACCCTGGTGCAGATCGCCACCGCCGCCGAGCAGCAGGCGGTCACCGCCGATCAGGTCAGCGGCAACATCCAGCAGGTCGATGGGGCCGCGGCCGATCTGCTCGGCAACGCGCGCACGGTGCAGAGCACGGCGGTGGGTCTGGAGGCGGGCAGTCGCACCTTGACGGCCAACACCACCCGTTTCCGCCTGGGCTAGAACGCAGGAGGGGCGCCTCTCAGGGCGCCCCTGCCAGTCACGGAATGGCTGATCAGGCGCGGGTATCGAGCAGCCGGCCCAGGGTTTCCTGGGAGGCCTGCATGACCTTGGTACCGGCCAGCGCCTGGTACTTGCCGACATCCAGATTGACCAGTTCGCTGGCCAGATCGGCCTGGCTGTTGGTGGTCGCGCCCAGGGCTTGCTGCTCGTTGCGCGCCGTCTGGGAGGCGAGGGCGGCACCGGCCTTTTCGACCGTGCGGCTACCGTTCTGGTAGGCCTGCACCCCGGCATAGAGCGAATTGCTTGAAGTCACGTTCATGGACAGGGTCCTCGACGGTGATGTCAAAGGGCTATTGAAGCAGCTTTGACGCCAAAGAACCAGCAGTCCGTGTCGCCGCCTGTGTCCGGCTATTGCCGGATGGTCGCCCGGTTGCCCTGGCCGCTCTGGCGCAGATCGAGGCCGTTGCCTGGGCTTGCCTGACTGATCGAGGCGTACTGGCCAGCGCCCTGCTGGCTGGCGCTGACCTGGGCAGCGCTGGCCAGCCCCGCCTGCAGGAGATGGCCGTCGCCCACCTGCTCGACGCCGAGTTCGACGTTGTCGCCGACCCAGACCGCACTGATCTCGTTGTCGTTGCCCTGGGCCGCCAGGGTCAGGTGGGAATCGTTACCGCCGATCAGGACGCCGGCGCTGTTGCGCTGGCCCTGCTGTTGCAGTTCGAGGCGATTGCCATTGCCGGTCACGCTCGCCTGGACCGCGTTGTCGTCGCCCAGCTGGCGCACGCTGACGCTCTGGGGGCGATCGGCGCGGCTGTTCTGCTGCACCGATGCGCTGTTGCGCTGTTGCGCTGGCCGATCTGGACCAGCTCCGCGTCCTGCTGTCGCGTGCTCTGGCGAATCGTCGCCCGGCGGTCGTCACCCCGCTGCTCGACCATCGCCCGATTGGCACCGCCGCCCTGCAGCAGCTCGACCTCGTTGCGCGCGCCCAGGCTCAGTACGTCCTGGACATGATCGTCGCCCACCTGCCTGAGTCGCGCGGCGCTGTCGCGACCGTCCTGGAACAGATTCAGTCCGTTGCGCTCGCCCTGTTGCTCGATGCGCAGCCGCTGGTCGTCACCGCCCTGGCGTACCAGGGCTTCGTCGAGCAGGCCGCGCTGGACGATGTCCACCGTGTTGCGCTGGCCATGGCCCTGATAGACATAGGCGTGGCTCTGGCTGGCCTCGCGCTGGTCGATGAGGACCTCGCGCGCACCGCCGGCCGCCTGGGTGACATTGGTGAAGTTGCCGACGCCGCCCTGCTCGACGCGGGTACGGTCGCCCTGGGAGGCGCTCTGGGTGAGATAGGCCTGGCTGGCACGACCGCTCTGGCTGACCTCCAGGGTGCCCTGGCGGGTATCGGGTTCCTGGCTCAGGAAGGCGCCGAGGCGCTCGCCGCGCTGCTCCACGAGGGTCTGGTTGTCCAGCGCCCAGGCATGGCTGGTCAGGCCGAGCAGGCCCAGGCAGGTCAGGAACTTGAAGGTAGGCACTGGGGCGATCCGGCAGCGGTAGACAGGGCAGTCTGCCGCCGGCCTGGCCCTGCGGCCATCGCCCGAAAGACTGATATCAGCCCGGCAGGCGCAGGTGCGCGGCGACCGCGACGGGGGTCGCCGCGGCCAGGTGCGGCACCGTGCCCAGGCAGGGCGCCGGCAGGCGTTCGTGCAGGGTGGCGAGGTTGTCGTCCAGGCGCAGGGTGGCCGGCGCCACCAGATTGGCCACCCAGCCGGCCAGTGGCAGGCCGTCGGCGAGGATGGCCTCGGCGCTGAGCAGGGCGTGGTTGATGCAGCCCAGGCGCACACCCACCACCAGGATCACCGGCAGACCCAGCTCGCGGGCCAGATCGGACAGGGACTCGCGGCCGGCCAGGGGCACGCGCCAGCCGCCGGCGCCTTCCACCAGGCTGAAATCGGCCTGCAGCGCTAGGATCCGCCGCACCGGCGCGGCCAGGGCGGCGACGCTGAGGTCGATGCCGGCTTCGCGGGCCGCCAGGTGCGGGGCGATGGCGGGTTCCAGGGCGATGGGATTGATGTCGCTGTAGCCGAGCGGCAGCGAGGTCTCGCCGAGCAGCGCCAGGGCGTCGCCGTTGCGCAGGCCCTCGGCGGTGCGTTCACACCCGGAGGCCACCGGCTTGATCCCGGCGGTGGCGAGACCCTGCAGCCGGGCCCGGTGCAGCAGCCCGGCGGCGATGGTGGTCTTGCCGATCTCGGTGTCGGTGCCGGTGACGAAATAGGCGGGCATGGCGGTCATTCCTTAAAGCCTGTTCAAAGTCTCGCGAGCTAGAGCCAAACAAGGCGAAAATGGCTGAGGAAGCGGAGTTTACGTGGGGTAAATGAGCATTCTGAAGGCATTTTCAACGCCGTTTGGCCGACGCGCAGCAGCCTTTGAACAGGCTCTTGCGCAGCAGGACGTGGATCACCTGGTAGGTGGCGGGCAGCCCAGCGGGCTCGCGCAGGCCCTCGTAGGCCTGGGTGAAGGCGGCCAGGCGCTGGCGCCCGGTGAGGCCCTGGGGGCGTCCCTGGTTGAGGTTGTGGGCGCCGATGGCCTTGAGGTGCTGGGTCAGGGCGCGCAGATCGGGGAAGTGCAGTCGCTCGGGCGCGACCTCCAGCCCCAGCACCTGCAGGCCACTGGCGTGAGCGGCTGCGGCATAGGCCGCCTGCTGACGGAAGCGATTGACGTGCACCTGGTCGTCCACCCGCGCCCAGCTCTGGCGCAGTTCGTCGAGGGTGCCGGCGACCAGGCTGCTGAAGGCCAGTACACCGCCTGGCCGCAGGATGCGACGCGCCTCGGCGAGCACGGCGGGCAGGTCCGGGCACCACTGCAGCGCCAGGCTGGAAAGGATCAGATCACAGCAGGCGTCGCGCAGCGGCAGGCGTTCGGCGTCGGCGGTCAGGTAGTGGCCGGCACCGGCGCCCTGGGCACGGGCATGGCGGAGCATGCCGGGCGCCAGGTCCAGGGCCAGGCCTTCGGCCTGGGGATGGCGCTGGGCCAGGGCGCGGCTGCAATAGCCGGTGCCACTGCCGAGGTCCAGCCAGCGTTGCGGATGCAGAACGGGTAGCCGGGCGAGCAGGCCGTCGGCGACCCGGCGTTGCAGCAGGGCGGCGCCGTCGTACTGCGCGGCGGCGCGGGAAAAGGACAGCGCCACCTGGCGCTTGTCGGGCAATACGTCAGCCATCGCGTCCTGCATAGATGAATTCACGGATACGGGTGGCCACCTCGTCCGGGCGTTCCAGGGGCAGGCCATGGCTGGCGTGCTCCAGGACCTCGACCTGGGCGTTGGGCAGCTCGTCGCGCAGGGCTTGGGCGGCGCTGGCCGGGACCAGGGCGTCATGGGCGCCGAACAGGTGCAGCTGGGGGCCGCTGAAGGCATGCAGGGCGGCGCGGGTGTCCAGGCGCGCGAGCAGCTCCAGACCGGCGATGACCACCTCGGGGTCAATCTCGGGCAGGGTCACCTGCAACTGGCGGGCGAGGGTGCGGCTGTCGCGCGCGCCCTGGGCCACCAGCAGGGTGAAACGCCTGAGGGTCTGGTCGGCGTCCAGCGAGCAGGCCTCGAAGAAATCGGTGAAGACGCTGCGCGCCATGGCGGTCTGCCAGCCGGCGCGGGCGACGAAGCAGGGATTGCTGGCCAGGGTGATGAGGCCGTGCACGCCCTGGGGGCGGCGCAGGGTGAATTCGCTGGCAAGCATGCCGCCCAGCGACCAGCCGGCCAGCCAGCCGCCCTCGGCGATGCGGGCTTCCAGGTCGGTGAACCAGGCCTGGGTGTCGGTCAGGGTCGGCAGCGGTTCGATCAGCACGTCGAGAAAGGGTGCCTGCTCGACGAGTTCGTCACGCAGGGGCTCCAGCGGAGCGTTGCCCAGGCCCCAGCCGGGCAGCAAGATCAGGGTATCGCGCATGGGTCGGTCACTTATCCGCGTCAGGCGGTAATTCGGCCATGGCCTGGGCCAGAGCGTCGAGCAAGAGGTCCACGTGCGCTTCGCGATGGGCCGCCGTCAGGGTTACCCGCAGGCGGGCACTGCCGGCCGGTACGGTGGGCGGTCGGATGGCGGTGACCAGGATCCCGCGTCGGCGCAGGGCGGCGGAGAGTGCGAGGGCGCGCGCGCTGTCGCCGACCAGGATGGGCTGGATCGGCGTGGCGCTGAGCATAAGGTCCAGGCCGAGAGCCGTCGCGCCCCTGCGGAATCTCTGGATCAAAGTGTGCAGAAGCTCACGGCGCCAGCCTTCCTCACGGACGAGTTGCAGGGCGGCGAGGGTGGCGCAGGCCACCGCCGGCGGCTGGCTGGTGGTGTAGATGTAGGGCCGGGCGAACTGGATCAGCGTCTCGATCAGCGCTTCGCTGCCGGCGACAAAGGCCCCGGCGGTGCCGCAGGCCTTGCCCAGGGTGCCGACCAGCACCGGGACCTGACCCTGGTCCAGGCCGAAATGCTCGACGATGCCGCCACCGCTGGCGCCCAGGGTGCCGATGCCATGGGCGTCATCCACCAGGGTCCAGGCGCCGTGACGCTGGGCGACCTGGCAGAGTTCGGGCAGGGCGGCCAGATCGCCGTCCATGCTGAAGACCCCGTCGGTGACCACCAGGGTGTCGCCCTCGGCCTTGGCCAGGCGCGTGGCCAGGCTGGCGGGATCGTTGTGCAGATAGCGGCCGAAGCGCGCGCCGCTGAGCAGACCGGCATCGAGCAGGGAGGCGTGGTTGAGGCGGTCTTCCAGCACGGTGTCGCCACGCCCGACCAGGGCGGTGACCGCCGCCAGGTTGGCCATGTAGCCGGTGGAGAACAGCAGGGCGCGCGGTCGCCCGGTGAGGTCGGCCAGGGCCTCTTCGACCTGGTGGTGCGGACCGCTGTGGCCGATCACCAGGTGCGAGGCGCCACCGCCCACCCCCCAGCGTTCGGCGCCGGCGCGCAGGGCGGCGATCACCTGGGGGTGATTGGCCAGGCCCAGGTAGTCATTGCTGCAGAAGGCCAGCAGGGGTTCGCCATCCACCACCACCTCGGGGCCCTGGGGCGCTTCCAGCAGCGGGCGCCGCCGATAGAGGTGCTCGGCGTGACGCTGGGCCAGGCGGGCGGCGAGGTCGAAGGCCATGGGGTTCTCGATCAGGTGGCAAGGTCCCTCACCCCAGCCCTCTCCCAGGGGGAGAGGGGGAAGAGCAGGAGGGAGCGCGGGGTCAGGCAGTGGCGGCGTCGTAGAAGAGTTCGCCGTTGCGCTGTTCCACCAGGGCCTGCTCGATGGCGGCCTGGTGCACCTCGTCGGCGTGCTCTTCGCGGGCTTCGGGCTGGATGCCGAGGCGGGCGAACAGCTGCATGTCCTTGTCGGCCTGGGGGTTGCCGGTGGTCAGTAGCTTTTCGCCGTAGAAGATGGAGTTGGCGCCGGCCAGGAAGGCCAGGGACTGCATCTGCTCGTTCATCTGCTCGCGACCGGCGGACAGGCGCACATGGGACTTGGGCATGAGGATGCGCGCCACCGCCAGGGTGCGGATGAAGTCGAAGGGATCGACGTCCTTCTCGTCGGCCAGCGGGGTGCCCTGGACCTTGACCAGCATGTTGATCGGCACCGACTCGGGATGCTCGGACAGGTTGGCCAGCTGGATCAGCAGGCCGGCGCGGTCGTCCACCGATTCGCCCATGCCGAGGATGCCGCCGGAGCAGATCTTCATCCCGGCTTCGCGGACGTAGGCCAGGGTCTGCAGGCGCTCGCCGTAGGTGCGGGTGGTGATGATGCTGCCGTAAAACTCCGGCGAGGTGTCCAGGTTGTGGTTGTAGTAGTCCAGGCCGGCGTCGGCCAGGGCGCGGGTCTGCTCCTGGTCCAGGCGGCCGAGGGTCATGCAGGTCTCCAGGCCCAGCGCCTTGACGCCCTGCACCATCTGCAGGACATAGGGCATGTCCTTGGCGGACGGATGCTTCCAGGCGGCGCCCATGCAGAAGCGGGTCGAGCCGATGGCCTTGGCCTCGGCGGCCGCCTCCAGCACCTTCTGCACCTCCATCAGCTTTTCCTTCTCCAGGCCGGTGTTGTAGTGACCGGACTGGGGGCAGTACTTGCAGTCTTCCGGGCAGGCGCCGGTCTTGATCGACAGCAGGGTGGAGACCTGCACGCGATTGGGATCGAAGTGCTGGCGATGCACGCCCTGGGCCTGGAACAGCAGGTCGTTGAAGGGCTGCTGGAACAGGGCGCGGACTTCGGCGAGAGTCCAGTCGTGACGCAGGGCGGTAGCGCTCATGGGAGATCCTCGATGCAGGAGACGGCCGGGTGCCGGAGCGGGGCCGATGAATGCGGTCGACCTTAGCCGAAGTCTGGGTTGACTACTGCTCATAAAGTGAGCAATTGCCGGATTTTTTGCAGGTAGATTGATGGAGTCGCAGGTTGGGTTGAGCGCCAGCGAAGCCCAACAGGGTTGGCACGGCGTGGGTTGTTGGAGTGCGACGGTGGAGCTGTCTCAACCCAAGCTACGCGCTAACCCCCTCTCCCTTTGGGAGAGGGCTGGGGTGAGGGCGAAGCCTAGAGCATCCGCTCCAGCCCCACCGCCTTGACCACCCAGGCGTTGAAGCGCCGCCAGGCGCTGCCCGGTTCGTGGTGCAGCACCCGCGGCTGGCCGTCGCGCTCGCTGACCCACTCCAGCCGCACCTGCCCGCGATCCTCGACACGCCTGACCGCATAGGAGACGCTCGGGGCCATGCCCTGCAGCATCAGCTGGCGCAGGCGACCGGTGAGGGCCGGGCTGTCCACCAGGATGCCGACCTCGGTGTTCCACAGCACCGAGCGCGGATCGAAATTGAAGGAGCCGATGAAGGACCAGCGCCCGTCGATGGCCATGGCCTTGCTGTGCAGGCTGGATTCGGATTCGCCAAAGCTGTAGGGCAGGGCGGAGCGTTTCTGGTCCGGGCGGGCGCGCAACTCATAGAGCCTGACCCCCTGGGCCAGCAGGGCCGCGCGATAGGGCGCATAGCCGGCGTGCACGGCGGGCACGTCGGTGGCTTCCAGGGCGTTGGTCAGCACCCGGACATCGACGCCGCGGGCGGCCAGGCCACCCAGGTAGGCGACCCCCTGATTCATCGGCACGAAGTAGGAAGAGACCAGCAGCAGTTCGTGCTGGGCGTCGTCCAAGGTCGGTTGCAACTGATGGGTGAGCAGCAGCTGCCAATCCGGTTCGTCCTCGGCCAGCACCTTGCGCGGCGCATCCCAGAATGCCTGGGCATGGGCCCAGGTCAGCTCCTGCAGCCAGCCGTCGAGCCGGGGCGCGGTGGCGTAGCGCCGCAGACGGTTGTACAGCGCCAGGTCGCGGGTGCGTTCGCTGTCGAGGTAGTGATGCAGCCGTGCGCGCAGCCGCACCAGGGCGGTGGGCGAGGGGGCGAACCAGCGCAGCCGCCGGGCCGGCTGGCTCAGCGGACTGTTCCAGTACTGGTCGAAGCTGGTACCCAGCTGGCGTGCCACCGGGCCGGCGGCGAGCAGGTCGAGATCGGTGAAGTTCATCTCCGGGCGGGCATCGAAGTACTCGTCACCCAGGTTGCGGCCGCCGACAATGGCCACGCTGTCGTCGGCCAGCCACAGCTTGTTGTGCATGCGGCGGTGCTGATGGTTGAGATCCACCAGGCGGCCCAGGGCCCGGGTCGGACCGGTGCTGCGACCCAGGTGCAGCGGATTGAAGACGCGGATCTGCACATTGGGATGGGCCGCCAGCACGGCGATCTGGTAGTCGTTGCCGTCGCTGCTGGTGTCGTCGATGAGAAAGCGGATGCGCACGCCGCGATCCGCCGCCTTGAGCAGTTCGTTGACCAGCAGCCGCGTGGTCAGGCCGTCGTGGACGATGTAGTACTGGATGTCCAGGCTGCGCTGGGCCTTGCGGATCAGCTCGGCACGAGCGGTGAAGGCGTCGGTGCTGGTTTCCAGCAGACGCAGACCCGACAGGCCCGGATGGGTGGCGCCGGCCGTGCGCACCTGGCGGTCCAGGGCGGTGCCGGCGACCGGCAGGACCTGGGAGGCGTGGCGCGGAATCGGTGTGGCGCAGCCGGCCAGCAGCACCAGCAGCAGGGGCACGACCAGGCGGATCACAGGCTGTCCTTGAGGCAATACCAGAGCATGCCCAGGGCCAGCAGCGGCGACCTCAGGTGGCGACCGCCGGGAAAGCGCGCATGGGGCACCCGGGCGAACAGGTCGAAACCGGCCGACTGGGCGAGGATCGCCTCGGCCAGCAGGTGACCGGCCAGGTGGGTGGCGTTGACCCCGTGACCGGCATAGGCCTGGGCATGGAAGACATTGGGGTGCTCGCGCAGCCGGCCGATCTGCGGCAGGCGATTGGCGCCGATGCCGATCATGCCGCCCCAGGCGTAGTCCACCCGCACGTCCGCGAGTTCGGGGAAGACCTCCAGCATCTTCGGCCGCATGTAGCCGGCGATGTCCCTGGGATCGCGTCCGGAATAGTGGCAGGCGCCGCCGAACAGCAGGCGGCGGTCGGCGGAGAGGCGGAAATAGTCCACCGCCACGTTCTGGTCGCAGACCGCGCGATTGCCCGGCAGCAGCCGCGCGGCGCGTTCGGCCGAGAGCGGCTCGGTGGCGATCACATAGCTGCCGGCCGGCAGGACCTGGGCGGCGAGATCGGGTTGCAGGTCGTCGATATAGGCGTTGCAGCAGAGCACCAGGGTCTCGGCCGAGACCCGGCCGCGGGCGGTGTGGACGCGCACCTGGGGGCCGTATTCCAGGCGGATGACCTGGCTGTCCTCGAAGAGCTGCACGCCTAGCGCCCGGGCCGCGGCGGCTTCGCCGAGGGCCAGGTTGAGCGGATGCAGGTGGCCGGAGCCCTCGTCGATCAGAGCACCCTGGTAGCGCTCGGAACCCACCACCTGCGCCAGTCGGGCCTTGGGCACCAGGCGCAGCGGATGGGGATAGCCCAGGGCCTGCAGCGCGGCATGCTCTTCCTGCAGGTGCTGCCAGTGACGCGGCTTGTTGGCCAGGTCGGCGAAGCCCCAGGAGAGAGCGCAGTCGATGCCGTGGCGGGCGATGCGCTGACGCACCAGGTCCACCGCCTCGAAGCCCAGGCGCTTGAGTTCGCGCACCCCCTCGGTGCCAACGACCGGTTCGAATTGCTCGACGTCATGCCCGACGCCGCGGATCAATTGGCCGCCGTTGCGGCCGCTGGCGCCCCAGCCGATGCGGCGGGCTTCCAGCAGCACCACCCGGGCGCCGCGCTCGGCCAGTTCCAGGGCGGTAGTGAGCCCGGAAAAGCCCCCGCCGACCACGCAGACATCCGCCTGGACCTCGCCCTCCAGGGGCGGAAAGTCCAGGTCCAGATTGGCGGTGGCGGCGTAGTAGGAAGGCGCGTGGGGGTGCATGGAAGACGGCGGTCGGCTGGGGACAGGGGCGCCATGCTAAGCCGTCGGGCGTTGGGCGACCAGGGTAAAGCTCATCGGCAACTGGGCGGTCTGGCCGATGTAGCCGTCATAGTCGGCCTCGCGATTGGAGTGCGGATGCTCTTCCAGCCGTTGCAGCGCCAGGCCGGTGTCCAGGCAGGCGGTGACGATGGCCCCCAGGGTATGGATATGCCAGTAGCTCGGCGCGCCCTGGCCGTGATCCAGGCCGTCGTAGGTGATGAGGTCCGTGCTGACCAGCGGCTCGCGGCGGAAGTAGCTGTAGCGCGGCATCAGCGGCTGGTCCGCATGGGGCTCGAAGACTTCCAGGAAGGGATGGGTCTCGTAGATCACCAGGCGCCCACCCGGGGCCAGCAGGCTTTGCACCGCGGCGAAGAAGGCCGGCAGGTCCGGCATCCAGTTCAATACGCCAATGGTGATCAGCACCAGGTCGTGCTGGCCGAGCCCGGCGGGCAGGGCATAGATGTCGGCCGCCACCAGTCGCGGCGCCAGGCCCGCGGCTGCGGCCAGCTGCTCGCCTTGGGCGAGAAAGGCCGGCGACTGGTCGATGCCCAGCGCGGGACGGCCGCCAAGGCTGGCCAGGGAGAGCAATTCGCGGGCGTTGTTGCAGCCGACCTGGGCGCAACTCAGGCCGCGGATGTCCAGTGCGGTGAGGGTGGCGGTCAGGCAGTCATCCAGGACCGAGAAGCCGGGTTGCCGGACCTGTTCCAGCAGGCGCTGCCAGTCCTCGCCCCAGGCATGGAGCGGCGCCGACAGCTCCCAGGCCTGGCGATTGGCGGCGGTGATGAGTTGGCGTTGGCGGGGATCCATGGCGTGGCCTGCTTGGCGATCTGACGAAAGATCGCAGCCTAGCCGGTGATCCCCGGGGTCGCCAGCCGTTAGTCCGGCACCGGCAGACTCAGGGTCTCCTTGATCTCTTCCATCACGATGTAGCTCTTGGATTCGCGCACATGGGGCAGCTTGAGTAGGATGTCGCCCAGCAGCTTGCGATAGGAGGCCATCTCGGAGATGCGCGCCTTGACCAGGTAGTCGAATTCGCCTGAGACCAGGTGGCATTCCAGCACCTGGGGCAGCTTGAGCACGGCGCGGCGGAATTCCTCGAAGGTGTCGCCGGACTTGTAGTCCAGGCTCAACTCGACGAACACCAGCAGCCCGGCCTTGAGGTGCTGCGGATTGAGGCGGGCGTTGTAGCCCTGGATGATGCCCTCGCGCTCCAGCCGGCGGACGCGCTCGGTGCAGGGCGTGGTGGACAGCCCCACCCGTTCGCCCAGCTCGGTGAAGGAGATGCGGCCATCGTCCTGGAGGATGCGCAGGATGTTGCGGTCGATCTTGTCCAGCTCGCGTCTGGCCTGGTGATGGGTACGCATCGCGGGGGTCTCTGCCAAAGGGGTCTTTACCGGAAAATTACTCCGAATATAGGCAATTCTTCAGTGATTAGCACTGCGAGCGGCTTTCTATACTTGCCGTATCTGCCTTCATTCCGACGAAAGCCGGCGAAATCCTCTCGCCGGCCAGGAGCTAGCGATGCGTGTACTGGTTTTGGGTAGCGGCGTCATCGGCACGACCAGCGCCTACTATCTGGCCCGTCAGGGTTTCGAGGTGGTCGTGGTCGATCGCCAGGCCGGTCCCGCCCTGGAGACCAGCCATGCCAATGCCGGTCAGGTCTCGCCGGGCTATGCTTCGCCCTGGGCCGCGCCCGGCGTACCGCTCAAGGCGCTCAAGTGGCTGTTCCAGAAGCACGCGCCCCTGGCCATCCGCCTGACCGGCGACAGCAGCCAGTACCTGTGGATGGCGCAGATGCTGCGCAACTGCACCGCGGCCCGCTATGCGGTCAACAAGGAACGCATGGTGCGGTTGTCCGAATACAGCCGCGACTGCCTCGACGAGCTGCGCCTGGACACCGGCATCGCCTACGAAGGCCGCCAGCTGGGCACCACCCAGATCTTCCGCACCCAGCAGCAGGTGGAGGCCGCGGCCAAGGACATCGCCGTGCTGGAGCGCTCTGGCGTGCCCTTCGAGCTGCTCGACCGCGACGGCGTGGCCCGGGTCGAACCGGCGCTGGCGGCGGTCAAGCACAGGCTGGCCGGCGGCCTGCGCCTGCCCAACGACCAGACCGGCGACTGCTTCCTGTTCACCAATCGCCTGGCCGAGGAGGCCCGCCGCCTGGGCGTGGAATTCCGCTTCGGCGCCGAGATCCAGCAACTCAGCGCCAGTGGCGATCGCATCGACGGCGTCAGGGTCGATGGCGAACTGCTCACCGCCGACCACTACGTCCTGGCCCTGGGCAGCTATTCGCCACAGCTGCTGGCGCCCCTGGGCATCCGCGCGCCGGTCTATCCGCTCAAGGGTTATTCGCTGACGGTGCCCATCGTCGATGCCGCCATGGCGCCGACCTCGACCATCCTCGACGAGACCTACAAGGTCGCCATCACCCGCTTCGACGATCGCATCCGCGTCGGCGGCATGGCCGAGATCTGCGGCTTCGACCTGAACCTGGATCCACGCCGCCGCGCGACCCTGGAAATGATCACCGGCGACCTCTATCCTCGCGGCGGCGACCTCGCCCGGGCCAGTTTCTGGACCGGTCTGCGACCCGCCACCCCGGACGGGACCCCCATCGTCGGTGCCACCCGCTATCGCAACCTGTTCCTCAATACCGGGCACGGGACGCTGGGCTGGACCATGGCCTGTGGCTCCGGTCGTCTGCTGGCCGATCTGATCGCCCGCAAGCAGCCGCAGATCAGCGCCGAGGGTCTCGACATCTCCCGTTATTCCGCTACTCAGGAGTCCCCGCGCAATGCCCGTACAGCGTCTGCACACTGATCGCCGCCTCAGCGAAATTAATATCCACAACGGCACCGTCTACCTGGCCGGCCAGCTGGCCGACGACTTTTCCGGCGACATCTACCAGCAGACCCGCGAGACCCTGGCCAACGTCGACAAATTTCTCGCCGAGGCCGGCAGCGACAAGCAGCACATCCTGGTGGTGACCATCTTCCTGCGCGACATCGCCCTGCACTTCGAGGGCATGAATCGCGCCTGGGACGAGTGGGCCGCCCAGGGCGCCACCCCGGGTCGCACCACCGTCGAAGCCAAGCTGGCCAAGCCGGACATCCTGGTGGAAATGAACGTCATCGCCGCCGTCAAGGCGTAGCGTCCTCATCCCCTCTCCCTTCGGGAGAGGGCCAGGGTGAGGGTGTTTCAACGCCCCCAAACTTTATCTCTCTGCCGAGACCTCCCATGCGTCCCGCCCGCGCCGTCATCGACCTCGCCGCCCTGCGCCAGAACTATCGCCTGGCACTTGAACTCTCCGATGCCCGCGCCCTGGCGGTGATCAAGGCCGATGCCTATGGCCATGGCGCCGTGGCGGTGGCCAGCGCCCTGGCCAAGGAAGCCGACGGCTTCGCCGTGGCCTGCATCGAGGAGGCCCTGGAGCTGCGCGCCGCCGGGATCCGTGCGCCCATCCTGCTGCTGGAAGGCTTCTTCGGCATCGACGAATTGCCGCTGATTGCCGAGCACGAGCTCTGGACGGTGATCCACGCTGACTGGCAGCTGGAGGCCCTGGAGCGGGCCACCCTGGTGCGGCCGCTGCAGGTCTGGCTGAAGCTGGATTCCGGCATGCACCGGGTCGGCTTCTTTCCCCAGGACTACGCCGCCGCCTACCGGCGACTGCTGGCCAGCGGCAAGGTCAGCGGCATCGTCAAGCTGACCCACTTCGCCCGCGCCGACGAACCGGACAGCCCGGCTACCGCGGCGCAGATCGCCACCTTCCGCGCGGCCACCGAGGGCCTGCCCGGACCCACCAGCCTGCGCAATTCGCCGGCGACCCTGGGCTGGCCCCAGGCGGCCGGTGACTGGGTGCGCCCGGGGCTGATGCTCTATGGCGTCTCGCCCTTCGCTACGCCCCGGGCTGCCGCCGAACGACTGCAACCGGTGATGACCCTGACCTCGCGGGTGATCGCCGTACGCGAACTGGCAGCCGGCGAGCCGGTGGGCTATGGCGCGCGCTTCGTCACCACCGGGCCGACCCGGGTCGGCGTGGTCGCCCTGGGCTATGCCGACGGCTATCCGCGCCATGCGCCCAACGGCACCCCGGTGGCCATCGCAGGCCGTCCCGGTCAACTGATCGGCCGGGTATCCATGGACATGCTTACCGTCGACCTCACCGATCATCCCCAGGCCGGGGTGGGCAGCGAGGTGGAATTCTGGGGCCGCCAGGTGTCGGTGGCGGACCTGGCGGAACGCTGCGACACCATTCCCTACCAGTTGCTGTGCAACCTCAAGCGGGTGGCGCGCAGCTATCGCGACTAGGCCCTGGGCAGGGCCTCCGGGCGCTGCCGCCGCCAGGCGAACGCCTTGCGGGGGCCGCACGTCCGTCGTGGTGTTGTAAATCTCGAACAGCGTTGCCATGATGCCGAACACCGTGCCGCGGCACGCCTTCAGCGCGTGGCCTCGCCACGTCTCCCCCGCCTGCTCGAGGAGTCTTTCCCACCTTGGACGTCGGTGCCCGCCTGCAAACCATCCGTACCCTCAAGGGCCTCTCCCAGCGCGAACTGGCCAAGCGTGCCGGGGTGACCAACAGCACCATCTCGATGATCGAGAAGAACAGCGTCAGTCCCTCCATCAGCTCGCTGAAAAAGGTGCTGGCCGGCATCCCCATGTCCCTGGTGGAATTCTTTTCCCTGGACCTGGAGCAGGACACGCCGACCCAGGTGGTCTATCGCGCCAATGAACTCATCGACATCTCCAGTGGCGCCCACACCGTGCGCATGCGCCTGGTCGGTCGGGCCCATCCCAGCCGCGCCCTGGCCTTTCTCGACGAGACCTATCCGCCCGGCGCCGACACCGGCGAAGAGATGTACGCCCATGAAGGCGAGGAGGCCGGCCTGGTGGTGGAAGGCCGCCTGGAGCTGACCGTGGGCGGCGAGGTGCACATCCTCGAACCCGGCGACAGCTACTACTTCGAAAGCAGCCGCCCGCATCGCTTCCGCAATCCCTTCGAAGCCCCCGCCCGATTGATCAGCGCGACCACGCCGGCGAATTTCTGAGCCCCCGCGGCAAGGCGGTGACGGGTTGGGAAACGGCGCAGTCTTTTCCGCCTGGAGGCCGGTGCGGGAGCGGCCCTCACCCCAGCCCTCTCCCGGAGGGAGAGGGGGCTGTTCGAGTGGGCGTTTGTCCACAGTGCTCCAAGACAGATCGCGATCGGCGCCGCGATAGGAATTTCAGCGGCGAATCGCGGCCATGGGCCGCTCCTATAGGGTGATGCTTTTGTAGGAGCGGTCGCTACGGCGCACCGGCATGGCCGCGATAAAGACAGTTGCTACTACGAGCCAGTCCTCCACAGCTCCCCTTCATCGATCCCCAGCGCCGCCAGCTCCGCCCGGCGTAGCGGTTCGTCCTGGGCGAGAAAGAATTCGTCCAGTTGCGGTGGCGCCACGCCGCTGGCCAGGAGCAGGGCGTGGGCCTGGCCGCGGTGGTGCAGCTGGTGCACGAAGAGGTGCTGCAGGGTGCGCAGTCGCCCTTCCCGTACCGGGCCGCTGGCGCGGGGCAGGGTGATGAGCTGGGTCAGTTGCTGGGGACCGAGGCTGCGGCACAGGGCGATCAGGCGCTGATCGCTGGCGCTCTGGGCCGCATGCAGCGTCGCCAGGTCAGGCCAGGCGGTATCCTGGTAGGGCCGGGGCTGATCGTGCAGGGCATCGAGATAGAAGCGATCGACATCGAGCAGATGGCCGAGCAGGGCCCAGAGCGAGCCGAAGAAGGCGGCGGGTTGGGGCGCCCGCAGGGCTTCCGGTGACAAACCGGCGCAGGCCGCCAGCAGGCGATGGTTCGACCAGCGATTGTTGCAGGCCTGGGCCAGCAGCAGGGGAGTGGTCATGAGCAATTCCTCGGCAGGGCGCGCGGACACCTACTGTAACCTGCGGCGGTGTGGCGGAGGTCGCAGCCTGGGCCCCCTTGGCATTGAGCCGCTGCCGGCACTTTGCCATGCTCCGCCGCTCTGCTCTCTATCTGCAAGGATGCGCCTGATGCCTAGAATTTCGCCCTGGTTCGGCCTGGTCGCCGCCCTGTGCCTGGGTGCCCCGGTCCGGGCCGCCGACTCCGTCGCCCTGCCCGACCTGCCCTACATCCCCCTGGGCGTGGTCGGCCACGACAACAACGCCGCCTATCCCGATGCGCAGATGGAAAGGCGCCTGCAGCTGCTCGACCGCTACAACCTGCGCAGCTATCGCTCGGGTGAATTCCTGCTGCTGGATCTGCCCCGCCTGGATCGCCTGGTGGCCCTGGCCCGCCAGTACCGCATCACCCTGCGACCGGTGATCACCCAGCAACTGACTCAGGCCCAGGCCTATGCCCTGGCCAAGCGCTACGCCAAGGACATCAAGATCTGGGAGATCGGCAACGAGC
>NZ_WHOV01000098.1:0-2801 GCF_009765395.1 Pseudomonas sp. BAV 4579
GGGTATCGAAGTGCGCCGAGACCACAACGATGGCGGCCGGGGTCGGCAGCGACCGCCCCAGGGCGCGCCAGGCCGTTCCCGCCGCGCCGGCGTCGAGGGCCTCCATGGGCGAGCCGTGAGAAACGAACAGGGTGGGAAGCGACATGGTGGCGACCTCCGAGCAGGGTTCAGGAAGGCTTGCGGGCATCCCAGGAGAGCTGGCCAGCGCCCAGCAGCGCCAGGGCGGCGGCGGTCACGGCGAGAAAGACCGGATATTCCCAGCCGCCATGGGGATTGGAGAAGGACCAGCCGTTGCCGAAATGGACCGTCGCGGCCGCGAACAGTTGGACGGTGGCGACGGCCGCGACCGGCCGCACCCAGGCGCCGAGGATCAGGAGCACGCCCGCGCCCAGTTCGAAGCAGGTGACCGGATAGGCCAGCCAGCCGGGAAAGCCCACCGAGGCGAAGAAACCCGCGGTACCCGGCAGAGTGAACACCAGCAGCTTGGTCAGGCCGTGGGCCAGGAACATGGCGCCCAGGGCCAGGCGCAGTAACAGCGGGGCATAGGATGCAGTACGGTCGGTCATGCTGATTCTCGAACGGAGGAAAGGTGCCGCTATTGTCCTGTTTCCAGCACGCGAATAAAGGCGCACTCTGGGAATGAACTGTGCACGCTCTGGAAACAATTCTTGGACACTCTTAAAGCCCTGCAGGCCTTCGTCAAGATCGTCGAACTGGGCAGCCTGACGGCTGCGGCGGAGCGACTGGAGCTGTCGCGCTCGGCGCTCACCAAGCACCTGGCGGCCCTGGAGCGCCACTACGGCACCCGCCTGCTGCAGCGCACCACCCGCACCCTCAGCCTGACCGAAGCCGGGCGTACGCTGCATGAAGGACTGGTCCCGCTGCTCGGTGATCTGGAGGCCCTCGAACAGCGCCTGCAGGAAGGCCACGAGCGGCCCCGGGGGCGGCTCAGGGTCAGTGCGCCCCTGACCTTTGGCGTACGTCACCTGGCGCCGCTGGTGAGCAGCTTCCTGCATGAATATCCGGAGGTCGCCATCGATCTGGAGCTGAGCGATCGCCAGGTGCGCCTGGTCGAGGAAGGCTTCGATCTCGCCGTGCGCATCGGCGACCTCAGCGACTCCAGCCTTGTGGCGCAGCCCCTGGGAGCGGTCGAGCTGTTCATCTGCGCCGCACCCGCCTATCTGCAGCGTCATGGTCGCCCCGAGCATCCCTCCGCCTTGCGTGAGCATCGCTGCCTGCTCTACAGCTACGCCAGCGATGGCGATCTCTGGGAATTCCAGCGTGAGGGGGAGCGCCTGCAGGTCAAGGTCGGCGGCCCCCTGCGCGCCAACAATGGCAGCGTCCTGCACCAGGCGGCGCTGGACGGCCACGGCATCATTCGCCAGCCGGATTTCCTGGTGGGCGATGACCTGGCGGCGGGTCGCCTGGAGCGACTGTTCGCCCCCTGGTACACCCAGGCCATCGCCATCCACGCCCTCTATCCCCATCGGCGCCTGGTGCCGGCCAAGGTGCGGCTGTTCATTGCCTGGCTGCAGCGACATCTGGTCACACCCGAGCACCTGAAAAGACTGCCGTAGGTCGCCGCCGAACGGTCGTTGTAGGGGGCTTCGCAGCCTCACGGGGCTTGCCTAGAATCCGTGCCTGTCCCGCCGGCCCTGCCGGTTCCTGCGATGGCTGTCGTCCATGTCGACCGAGAATCCCTGCCTCAGCTGTGGCGCCTGCTGCGCCCATTTTCGCGTGTCTTTCTATTGGGGCGAATGCCAGTCGGCAGGCGGCCTGGTGCCCGACCACCTGACCGTCGCGATCAGCCCGCACCTGGTGGCCATGCAGGGCACCGAGCAGAAGCCGGTACGCTGTACGGCCCTGCTCGGCGAGGTGGGCTGCGGCACGCGCTGCACCGTCTATGAAAACCGTTCCAGCACCTGCCGCGAGTTCACCGCCGCCTGGGAACACGGCGAAGCCAATCCGCACTGCGATGCCGCCCGTGCGGCCTATGGCCTGCCGCCCCTGACGCCACCGTTGCAGCCGCATATCTCGCCCGACCGCGTAGCCTAGGCACTGTACGAAAACTGCCTGCGCTCGGTGATGCTTCGTTGAAAGACCTCTGGGTCGCCAGCCCGGTCGGAATGCTCATTTACCACTCGTAAACTCCGCTTCCTCAAGGTTTTCGCCTCGCCTCACCGTCGCTCGGCGACTTTTCGTTCAGCGCCTAGAGGAAACCAAACGGCCATTGCCGCTGCCCAAAAAGGCGACGGTTGGGCTGTGAAGCGTGGAAAATGCAGTGCGGATCAGGTTTTCACGCCCCTGCCAGATCGAATACCCTATCGTTCTTTCGCCCGCTATGCGTATCCTGTAGCGCCGAACAACAAGGCTGCTTCAACCGGTCACGCAGAGGCTCACAAAGGCTCTACGCAAGGCAAAGCTGCCGCTATACTGCCTGGCCAATACTCACACATGGAGTTTTTACATGAATAAAGCTGAGCTGATCGACGCCATTGCCGCGTCTGCCGACCTGCCCAAGGCCACCGCTGCCAAAGCCCTGGACGCCTTCACCACTGCGGTGACCGACGCCCTGAAGCAAGGCGACAGCGTCAGCCTGGTCGGTTTCGGAACTTTCGCAGTAAAAGAGCGCGCTGCTCGCGAAGGCCGCAACCCGCAGACCGGTGCCACCATCAAGATCGCCGCTGCCAAGCTGCCCGGCTTCAAGCCCGGCAAAGGCCTCAAAGACGCCGTCAGCTAAGACTGCGTTGGTCGATTCTTGTCTTCCGGGCGCTTCAGAGCGCTTCGGAAGACAGTCCCCC
>NZ_WHOV01000009.1:0-94049 GCF_009765395.1 Pseudomonas sp. BAV 4579
AGGGCGAACGCCAGTGTCGTGGAGTGGGTCGAGCCGCATGGATGCGGCGAGAGGTCCAGTGGGCCATGGACGGCCCATCTGGACCGACCCCGGAACGGCGCTGGTGTGAGCGAAACGTAGCGTAGCGGAGTAGCAGCCGCAGGCTGGCCCGAAGGGCGAGCAACGCGAGTCACCCGCAGCGCAGCGGAGGGCCGGATGGTCGGGGCAAGCGGTTTTGGTTACTTTTGCCGCGACTGGCAAAAGTGACTCGCTCGGGAGAGCGAAACAAGAAGTGCCAGCAAGACTTGGTAACCGGCTAGGGCACCAATAGCCCAACGCGCTGGGCTTCGCTGACGCTCAGTCCAACCTACGAAAAATCCCCTCAGCGCACGCTCAACCTGTACCCGACCCGCTCCAGCCACTGCGCCTCCTGCTCGAAGTCGGCCTGGGTCAGGGGGTTCTCCGCCAGCCAGCCATCCGGGAATTGCACGTCCAGACTGCGCTCGCCGGCGCTGAGGTGGACGTCCGGAATGCTCTTGTGGCGGATGTGGTGGAAGAGGATGGCGTAGCGCAGCAGCAGCGTCAGGCGCAGCAGCGGCTCGCCTTCCGCGCCCAGCTCCTGCAGGCGCTCCACGGGAATGTTGCGGCGATGGCCGCGTACCAGCAGCGCCAGGGCCTGCTGGTCGCGGCGGGAGAAACCGGGCAGGTCCGAGTGCTCGATCAGGTAGGCGCCATGCTTGTGGTACTGGTAGTGGGCGATGTCCAGGCCGACGCCGTGCAGGCGCGCCGCCCAGCGCAGCAGTTCGGCATGATTCTCGTCGGTCAGGGCCCAGGCCTCGGCGACCTGTGCCAGGGACTTCAGGGCGCGCTTTTCCACCCGTTCGGCATGGCGCTGATCGACGTGGTAGCGCTCGGCCAGGGCGTTGAGGGTACGCTCGCGGACGTCCTCGTGGCGGTGCCGGCCGATCATGTCGTAGAGCACCCCTTCGCGCAGGGCGCCTTCGGAGAGGTGCATCTCCTGCAGCTCCAGGGCTTTGAACAGGGCTTCGAGGATGGCCAGGCCGCCCGGCAGGATGGCGCGTCGATCCGGCTTCACGCCGTCGATGTTGAGCAGGTTGATGTCGCCCTGCTTGAGCAGCTTGCGCTTGAGCCACTCGATGCCATCCGGGGTGATCTCGCCATTGCCGCGGCCGGCGGCCTGGATCGCCAGGGCCACCGCGCGGATGGTGCCGGAAGCGCCAAGGGCCTGGTGCCAGCCCATCTCGCGCAGGCCCTGGTCGATGTTCATCAACTCCAGGCGGGCAGCGGTGTAGGCGCGCGCGTACTGGGCGGCGGTGATCTTGCCGTCGGCGAAGAATCGCTTGGTGAAGCTGACGCAACCCATCTGCAGGCTCTCGCGCTGCAGGGTCTCGAAGCGCTGGCCGATGATGAATTCGGTGCTGCCCCCGCCGATGTCGGTCACCAGGCGGCGTCCGGGTACATCGGGCATGGAGTGGGACACGCCCAGATAGATGAGGCGGGCCTCTTCGCGACCGGAGATGACCTCGACCGCATGGCCGAGCACGGCTTCGGCGCGCTGGATGAATTCGCCGCGGTTGCGCGCTTCGCGCAGGGCGTTGGTGCCCACCACCCGCACGGCGCCGCGCGGCATGCCGGCGATCAGCTGGGCGAAGCGGCGCAGGCAGTCCAGGCCGCGCTGGATGGCCTCTTCGCTGAGTAGACGCGACTCGTCCAGGCCGGCGGCCAGCTGGATCTTTTCGCCCAGTCGCTCAAGGATGCGGATCTCCCCGTGGGAATGGCGCGCCCGGACGATGTGAAAGCTGTTCGAGCCCAGGTCGATGGCGGCGATCAGTTCGTGGGGTTCGGCTGGCGAAGGCTGCATCTGGAGGCTCTCGGCGATAAACCGCGCCATCGTGCCAGCTAGCCGGTGACGGCTTCAAGCGCACAGCGGTTACGGTTGCGCAAAGTGGCAGAAAAAATAGGGTTTTTCCGCCTCAGGATGCCACCTGGCCGATGAACTGGGCCAGTTCCGGTGTCTGCGGGTGGGCGAACAGCTCCTGGGGAGGACCGCTTTCGTGGACCTTGCCCTGGTGCATGAACACCAGTTTGTCGCCGACCTCGCGGGCGAATCTCATCTCGTGGGTGACCATGATCAGGGTCATGCCCTCGCGGGCCAGCTGCTTGACCACCGCCAGCACCTCGTTGACCAGTTCCGGATCCAGCGCCGAGGTGATTTCGTCGCAGAGCAGCACCTTGGGTGACATGGCCAGGGCGCGGGCGATGGCTACCCGCTGCTGCTGACCACCGGAGAGGCGGTCCGGATAGCTGTCGAATTTCTCCGCCAGCCCGACCCGATCGAGCATCTGCCGTGCCAGGGTGCGGGCCTCGTCCTTGCTGGTCTTCTTGACCACCTGGGGCGCCAGCATCACGTTTTCGCCCACGGTCAGGTGCGGGAAGAGGTTGAACTGCTGGAAGACCATGCCGACCTTCTGCCGCAGCGAGCGGAGATTGACCCGGGCGGCGTCCAGGTATTCGCCATCCACCTCGATGACGCCGTCGTTGATGGATTCCAGGCCGTTCAGGGTGCGCAGCAGGGTGCTCTTGCCCGAACCGCTCTTGCCGATGATGGCCACTACCTGGCCTTCCTCGACGGTCAGGTCGATGCCCTTGAGCACATGGTGGTTGCCATAGTGTTTGTGCAGGGCGGTCACTCTAAGCAGCGGCATGCAGTCTCCTTTCCAGCCAGCGTGCGGCCAGCGACAGCGGGTAACAGAGGATGAAATAGCCCAGGGCGGCGAGGCCGTAGACGGTGAATGGCTGGAAGGTGGCATTGGCGAGCATGCCGCCGATCTTGGTCAGCTCGGTGAAGCCGATGATGGAGGTCACCGCGGTGCCCTTGACCACCTGCACCGAGAAACCCACGGTGGGCGCCACGGCGATGCGCAGGGCCTGCGGCAGGATCACGTGGCGCAACTGTTCGAAGCGGGTCAGCGCCAGGCTTTCCGAGGCTTCCCACTGACCGTGGGGAATGGCTTCGACGCAGCCCCGCCAGATCTCGGCGAGATAGGCACTGGTGAACAGGGTCAGGGCCAGGCCGGCGGCCAGCCAGGCGGGGACTTCCAGCCCCAGCAGCGACAGCCCGAAGAAGGTCAGGAACAGCTGCATCAGCAGCGGGGTGCCCTGGAACAGCTCGATGTAGCCGCGCGCCAGCAGGCGTAGCGGCCGGAGCGTCGAGTTGCGCGCCAGCAGGACCAGGGCGCTGGCCAGGCCGCCGAAGAGGAAGGCCGCCAGCGACAGCACCAGGGTCAGGCCGAGGCCGCTGGCCAGGCTGCGCAGGATGTCGGCGAGAGTGAAGTCCATCAACGCCTCCTGACGATGAAGAAGACGCCCAGCCAGTGCAGCGCCTGACGCACGCCAATGGCCATGAGCAGATAGATGAGGGTGGTCAGCAGATAGGTTTCGAAGGCGCGGAAGTTGCGCGACTGGATGAAGTTGGCGGCAAAGGTCAGCTCCTCGGTGGAAATCTGCGAGCACACCGCCGAGCCCAGCATCACGATCACCAGCTGGCTCGACAGCGCCGGCCAGACCTTGGCCAGGGCCGGACGCAGGATCACGTAGCGCAGGGTTTCGAAGCGGGTCATGGCCAGGGCCGCCGCCGCTTCCAGCTGGCCCCGCGGTATCGCCTGGATGCCGGCGCGGATGATCTCGGTGGAATAGGCGCCGAGGTTGATGACCATGGCCAGCACCGCCGCCTGGCCGGCTTCGATCCGCACGCCGATGGAGGGCAGGCCGAAGAAGATGAAGAACAGCTGGATCAGGAAGGGCGTATTGCGGATCAGCTCGACGTAGACCCCGAAGGCCTGGGCGAAGGGTTTCAGGCGCCAGGCGCGGCAGGTGGCGCCGACGATGCCGATGAGGATGCCGAAGAAGCCACCGATCACCGTCAGCTCAAGGGTGTAGAGCGCCCCCTTGAGCAGCAGGTCGCTCTGCGCGAGCACGGGCTGGAAGTCGAACTGATACGCCATGGCGCGTCGATCCTCAGAGAGCGGCCGGCAGGGGATCGCCCAGCCATTTTTCGGAGTTCTTGCTCAGGGTGCCGTCGGCGCGGGCCGCATCGATAATGGCATCGACCTTGTCCTTGAGCGCCGGCTCGTTCTTGTTGATGCCCACGTACACCGGCGAATCCTTGAGCTTGACCTTGAGCACCGGTTCCTTGGCCGGGTTGCGGGCGCCGATCACCTTCATCACCACGCTGCCGCTGGCGATCAGCCCGGACTGCCCGGCCAGGTAGGCGGCGATGGTGGAGTTGTTGTCCTCGAAGCGCTTGATCACGCTGTCCTTCGGTGCCACGTCGGTGAGCGCCAGGTCTTCGATGGAGCCGCGGGTGACCGAGATCACCTTGCCGGCCAGCTGCTCGGGTGTGCTGATGGCGGCATCCTTGGGACCGAAGACGCCGAGATAGAAGGGTGCATAGGGCTTGCTGAAATCGATGACCTTTTCCCGGTCGGGATTCTTGCCCAGGCTGGAGATGACCAGGTCCACCTTGCCGGTGGTCAGGAAGGGAATGCGGTTGGTGCTGTTGACCGGGGTGACTTCCAGCTTCACGTTCAGCTTGTCCGCCATCAGTTGCGCGGTGTCGATATCCAGGCCGCGCGGTTTGAGATCGGGTCCGATCGAACCGAAGGGCGGGAAGTCCTGTGGCACGGCGACCTTGAGCACGCCGCGCTGCTGGATATCGGCCAGTTGGTCGGCCTGGGCGGAGGTGTGCAGGGCGGTCAGGTCCAGGGCGAGCAGGGAGAGGGCGGTCCAGCGCTTGAGCATGACGAGACTCCGGAAGCAGGTTGGGATGGCTCTGCCCAGTGCATTTCATGTGCCAGCCGCCTGCCAGAGGGGCGCAAGGGCCGTCAGGCTTGAGGATTGGTCTTACTGGTCTGAACAGTTGAATCAGGACGGTCGCCTGCGCTGGCGCCTGTCGTGAGCCGCTTTGGTGCGCGGTTATAGCGGCGTGCTCCGCCTTGGGGCCGCACTTGAAGTCCCTGGAAATTGGGCATAAAAGGCAAGCTTCCGGACTGACTGGCCTGACCACGCCATGCCCCTCGCTGCCACCCGCGCCGTACCCCAATATGCCGTCGACGCCATTCGCCGACTGATCGAGACCGAAGGCTATGCCCCTGGTGCGGCCCTGCCCGCGCAGCGTGAGCTGGCCGAACGGCTGGGGGTGAGTCGTGCCTCCCTGCGCGAGGCGCTGTCCACCCTGAGCGCCCTGGGCCTGGTCAGCGTCCAGCCCGGGCGCGGCGTCTATGTGCAGGCGGCGACGGGTACGCTGGACGGACACTGGCCCTTCGCCGACGAGGTGACGGCCGCCCATGTCTTCCAGCTGAGATTCGCCCTGGAAGGCTTCGCCGCCGGGCTGGCCGCCGTCACCCTGGGGCCTGCCGACCTGGATCGCCTGGAGGTCAATCTGGCCGCCCTGCACCGGGCGCTGCGGGCCAACGAGCTGGAAGAGGCGGCCGTGCTGGACTTCGACTTCCATCGCCAGCTGCTGCTGGCCGCGGACAACCCGGCCATGCTGGCGGTGATCACCAGCAGCCCCGAACGCTTCCACGAGAGCCAGAAGCTGCCCTTCGTGCGCCCCGAGCGGGCCCTGGAAACCTGGCAGGAACACCGGCGCATCCTCAGGGCCCTGAGCCGCCGCTCGCCCGCGGCGGCGCAAAAGGCCATGCGCGAACATATCCGCAATGCGGCCCTGCGCAGTGGAACCCCCTTCACGGTTCCTGCTGTCTAAACAGCGATCCACGATCGGTGGAACGGTGATCGACCAGGGTTGCAAAGGCTGCGGAAATGCAGCTCGACTCCGCTTTCTCAGGCCTTGGCGTCCGTTTGCCGGATCGTGAACCACCTCTGCCATCAATGCCGGTCATAGCCACCATCAATGTTCGAATGCTTTCGAAGTGACGGCGGCAGGGCTATCATGGCTGTACTTCAAGTCGCACCCGAATTCGGAGAGAGTCAATGAGCGAATACATCACCAACGTCAGCGACGCCAGCTTCGAGCAGGACGTGCTGAAGGCCGACAGCCCCGTGCTGGTCGACTACTGGGCCGAATGGTGCGGTCCGTGCAAGATGATTGCGCCGGTTCTGGACGAGATCGCCAAGGACTACCAGGGCAAGCTCAAGGTCTGCAAGCTGAACATCGACGAAAACCAGGACACCCCGCCGAAGTACGGTGTGCGTGGCATCCCGACCCTGATGCTGTTCAAGAACGGCGCGGTCGAGGCCACCAAGGTCGGCGCCCTGTCCAAGTCGCAACTGGCCGCCTTCCTCGACGCCAACGTCTGAGGCAGCCAGTCGAAAGCCCCGCCATGCGGGGCTTTTTTATGCCCGGACGGCTGGACGAGTACCCATGCAGGTGCTAGATTCCAGCCACGACCCCATCAGCGGGCCGTCTTCTCATCTGCTGTAGCCGTCAGTTCTCCTCTTCAGAACGCATCCCGCGAAGCTAATCTCGCATCCGGCCGCTCAGCTCGAATCCCTCCTTCGCCTCTTCTCACGTCAACATACGTCTATGAATCTGACCGAACTCAAGCAAAAGCCCATCACGGAACTGTTGGAAATGGCGGATGCCGCGGGCTTGGAAAACATGGCCCGGTCCCGCAAGCAGGACATCATCTTTGCGCTGCTTAAAAAGCACGCCAAGGGTGGCGACGAGATTTCCGGGGATGGCGTGCTGGAGATCCTGCAGGACGGCTTCGGCTTCCTGCGTAGCGCCGACTCCTCCTACCTGGCCGGTCCCGACGACATCTATGTCTCTCCCAGCCAGATCCGCCGCTTCAACCTGCGTACCGGCGACACCATCATCGGCAAGATTCGTCCGCCGAAAGAGGGCGAGCGCTACTTCGCGCTGCTCAAGGTCGACACCATCAACTTCGACCGTCCGGAAAACGCCAAGAACAAGGTGCTGTTCGAGAACCTCACGCCCCTGTTCCCCACCAAGCGCCTGACCATGGAAGCCGGCAACGGCTCCACCGAAGACCTCACCGGTCGGGTCATCGACCTCTGCGCCCCCATCGGCAAGGGTCAGCGCGGGCTGATCGTCGCGCCGCCCAAGGCCGGCAAGACCATAATGCTGCAGAACATCGCGGCCAACATCACCCGCAACAATCCCGAGTGCTACCTCATCGTGCTGCTCATCGACGAGCGTCCCGAGGAAGTGACCGAGATGCAGCGCACCGTGCGCGGTGAAGTGGTGGCCTCCACCTTCGACGAGCCGCCGACCCGCCACGTGCAGGTCGCCGACATGGTGATCGAGAAGGCCAAGCGCCTGGTCGAGCACAAGAAGGACGTGGTCATCCTGCTGGATTCCATCACCCGTCTGGCGCGGGCCTTCAACACCGTGATCCCCAGCTCCGGCAAGGTGCTCACCGGTGGTGTCGACGCCCATGCCCTGGAGAAGCCCAAGCGCTTCTTCGGCGCCGCCCGTAACATCGAGGAAGGCGGCAGCCTGACCATCATCGCCACCGCGCTGGTGGAAACCGGCTCGAAGATGGACGAGGTGATCTACGAGGAATTCAAGGGCACCGGCAACATGGAGCTGCCCCTGGAGCGTCGGATCGCCGAGAAGCGCGTCTTCCCGGCCATCAACATCAACAAGTCCGGCACCCGCCGTGAAGAGTTGCTCACCGACGAGGAAGAGCTGTCGCGCATGTGGATCCTGCGCAAGATCCTGCATCCGATGGACGAGATCGCCGGCATCGAATTCCTCCTCGACAAGTTGCGTCAGACCAAGACCAACAGCGAGTTCTTCGATTCGATGAGGCGCAGCAAGTAAGGCGCAGTCGCATGCAAAGGCCGGGAAATCCCGGCCTTTGGCGTTTCTGGGCCAGTGCTTTCTCGATGCGCGACTCAGGCGGTAGACTGCCAGACTTTCCCCAGCGCCAAGAGGCCGCATGCAATACCGAGATCTGCGTGACTTCATCCGCAGCCTGGAGCAGCGTGGTGAACTGAAGCGCGTGACCGCCCCGGTCTCGCCGATCCTCGAGATGACCGAAATCTGCGACCGGACCCTGCGCAAGCAGGGTCCGGCGTTGCTGTTCGAGAATCCCGTGGGCTTCTCCATGCCCGTGCTGGGCAACCTGTTCGGTACGCCCCAGCGTGTGGCGCTGGGCATGGGCGCCGAGGACGTCGGCGCCTTGCGCGAGATCGGCAAGCTGCTGGCCTTTCTCAAGGAGCCCGAGCCGCCCAAGGGCCTCAAGGACGCCTGGTCGAAGCTGCCGATCTACAAGAAGGTCATCAGCATGGCGCCCAAGGTGCTCAAGGATGCGCCCTGCCAGGAGGTGATCGAAGAGGGCGAGGCGGTCGATCTGGGCAAGTTGCCGATCCAGCACTGCTGGCCGGGCGACGTGGCGCCGCTGATCACCTGGGGCCTGACGGTCACCCGCGGGCCCAACAAGGAACGCCAGAACCTCGGCATCTATCGCCAGCAGGTCATCGGCCGCAACAAGCTGATCATGCGCTGGTTGAGTCACCGGGGCGGTGCCCTGGACTTCCGCGAGTGGTGCCAGAAGCATCCTGGCCAGCCCTACCCGGTGGCCGTGGCCCTGGGCGCCGATCCGGCCACCATCCTCGGCGCGGTCACCCCGGTACCCGACACCCTGTCCGAATACGCCTTCGCCGGCCTGCTGCGCGGCAGTCGCAGCGAACTGATCAAGTGCGTGGGCAACGACCTGCAGGTGCCGGCCAGTGCCGAGATCGTGCTGGAAGGGGTCATCCATCCGGGCGAGACCGCGCCGGAAGGGCCCTATGGCGATCACACCGGCTACTACAACGAGGTCGATACCTTCCCGGTCTTTACCGTGGAGCGCATCACCCGGCGCCGCGATCCCATCTATCACAGCACCTACACCGGGCGTCCGCCGGACGAGCCGGCCATCCTCGGCGTGGCGCTCAACGAAGTCTTCGTGCCCATCCTGCAAAAGCAGTTCCCGGAGATCGTCGACTTCTACCTGCCGCCGGAAGGCTGCTCCTACCGCATGGCGGTGGTGACCATCAAGAAGCAGTACCCCGGCCACGCCAAGCGGGTGATGCTGGGCGTCTGGTCGTTCCTGCGACAGTTCATGTACACCAAGTTCGTGATCGTCACCGACGACGACATCAACGCCCGCGACTGGAACGACGTCATCTGGGCCGTGACCACGCGCATGGATCCCAAGCGCGACACCGTGATGATCGACAACACCCCCATCGACTACCTGGACTTCGCTTCGCCGATCTCCGGCCTGGGCTCGAAGATGGGCCTGGATGCCACCCACAAGTGGCCGGGTGAGACCACCCGCGAGTGGGGACGGGCGATCGTCAAGGACGAAACGGTGGTCAAACGGGTGGACGAGATGTGGTCCAGTCTCGGGATCGACTAACGGAGACGACGATGAAGGTCACCCTGCAGCCCTCGGGTGCGGTACTGCAAACCCAGCCCGGCGAAGCCATCCTGGCCGCCGCGCAGCGCCTCGGCTACAGCGGGCCGCACAGCTGCCGCAACGGCAATTGCCAGCTGTGCGCCGCGCTGCTGGTGGAGGGCCAGGTCAGCCAGCACGGCCAGACCGTCGATCATGGCGAGATCTATGTCTGCGTGGCCGTACCCCTGAGCGACTGCCTGCTGCAGTGGGATGGCGTCCTGGCGCCCGGCGAATTGCCGGTGCGCCAACTGGCCTGCCAGGTGGTGGCCCTGGATGACGTGGGTGGCGATGTCCGTCGGGTGCGCCTGCGTGCTCCCGCCGGGCGGCCGCCGCGCTATCACGCCGGTCAGTACCTGCTGATCCAGCGCGACGACGGCAAGCAGTCGGCCTTTTCCCTGGCCTCGGCGCCCCATCAGGGGCGTGAGCTGGAATTGCACGTGCTGGCGCGCGAGGCCAGCAGCCAGGCGCTGCTGGCGCAGCTGGAAAGCCAGGGCATGGCCCAGGTCGAGTTGCCCTATGGCGACGCCCACCTGGCCGAACTGCCCGAAGGTCCCCTGGTACTGATCGCCGCCGGGACCGGCATGGCCCAGATGCACAGCCTGATCGAAGACGCCCGCACCCGCGGCTTCGCCCATCCGGTGCACCTCTACTGGGGCGTGCGCACGCCGGACGACTTCTATGCCATCGAGGCCTGGGACGCCTGGGCGGAACTGCCCAATCTCACCCTGAACCGGGTGGTGAGCGATGCCTGTGGCTGGGCAGGGCGCTGTGGCCTGCTGCACGAGGTGGTGCGTGCGGATTTCGCCGACCTGAGCGGCCTGCACGTCTATGCCAGCGGCTCGCCGGCGATGGTCTATGCCACCCTGGACGCCCTGGTGGAAGCCGGCATGGACGCACACCAGATGCGCGCCGACGTCTTCGCCTACGCGCCGCGGGGGTGAGCCTATCGCGGCCGTGCCGGTGCGCCGTAGCGACCGCTCCTACGGGTAAGCTCTACCTGTAGGAGCGGCCCATGGCCGCGATTGATCGAAAAGCACAAAGCGTTTTCGACCAGGACCCAGAGTGGATGAGGCTGTGCCGTCATCCATCCTGGGCAATCGGCGCTACCGCGCCGACTTGGCCACCATGCCGGTGTGTCTCAGGGTCATCGCCAGAAAGACGATGGCCAGGACACAGGAGCCGATCAGCAGCATGAAGCCGCCATCCCAGCCGAAGTGGTCCACGGTGTAGCCGACCAGGGCGTTGGCCGCGACCGAGCCACCCAGGTAGCCGAACAGCCCGGTGAAGCCCGCGGCGGTGCCGGCGGCCTTCTTGGGTACCAGTTCCAGCGCCTGTAGGCCGATCAGCATCACCGGCCCGTAGATCAGGAAGCCGATGGATACCAGGGCCGCCAGATCGATGCCGGGATTGCCTTCCGGATTGAGCCAGTAGACCAGGGTGGCGACCAGGACGCCGAGCATGAACACCACGCCGGTGGCGCCGCGGTTGCCACGGAACAGCTTGTCCGAGAGCCAGCCGCAGAGCAGGGTGCCGGGGATGCCGGCCCATTCGTAGAAGAAGTAGGCCCAGGAGGTCTTGTCCACCGAGAAGTGCTTGGCTTCCTTGAGGTAGGTGGGGGCCCAGTCCAGCACGCCATAGCGCAGCAGATAGACGAAGACGTTGGCCAGGGCGATGTACCAGAGCAGGCGATTCTTCAGCACGTACTCGACGAAGATCTCCTTGGTGGAGAATTCGCGTTCGTGACCTTCGCTGTAGCCCTCGGGGAAGTCCTGTTTCCAGTGTTCCACCGATGGCAGGCCGCAGGACTGCGGGGTGTCGCGCATGGCGATGAAGGCGAAGACCGCCACCGCCAGGGCCACCACGGCCGGGACATAGAAGGCGGCGTGCCAGTCGTTGAACCAGGCCAGGCCAAGCAGGAACAGCGGGCCGATCAGGCCGCCGCCGACGTTGTGGGCGACGTTCCACACCGAGACCACCCCGCCACGCTCCTTCTGCGACCACCAGTGCACCATGGTGCGACCGCTGGGCGGCCAGCCCATGCCCTGGAACCAGCCGTTGAGGAACAGCAGGACGAACATGATGCTGACACTGGAGGTAGCCCAGGGTGCGAATCCGAACAGCAGCATCACCAGCGCCGACATCACCAGCCCGAAGGGCAGGAAGTAGCGCGGATTGGAGCGGTCCGAGACCAGGCCCATGAGGAACTTGGACAGGCCGTAGGCGATGGCCACCGCGGACAGCGCCACGCCCAGTTCACCCCGGCTGTAGCCTTGCTCCACCAGGTAGGGCATGGCCAGCGAGAAGTTCTTGCGGAGCAGGTAGTAGCCGGCATAGCCGATAAAGATCCCGGCGAAGATCTGCCAGCGGAGACGGCGGTAGACGGGATCGATGCGATCGGCGGGCAGCGGCGTGCGATGGGCCGCGGGGGCGAAGATTCCAAGCATGGGAGCCTCGGTATTGTTATAGGTATTAATCGAAAACGAACATTCCAGGTTCGTTTTCGAATATTACAATGATATTACAGCCTGCATAGGCTTTTCCGCCCTGTGGCAGCGGGCGCCAGGATTCCCCCTTGATCTGCGGGGGTTGCGCGCCTAGGGTGGCGCGTCTTTGCTGCCGTTTTCACGAGTCGTCATGCCTGCCTGGAAAGTCCTGTCCTCCCGCGCCCTGAACCTGGCCACCGCCCTGTTCGAACGCTATCCGCGGCTGATCGCCCTGGCCGGCTTCATTTCGGGGATCTGCAGTTTCCTGCTGGTGGACCGGCAGAAGGGCTTCGCCCCGGTGATGGCGGTGATCATGCTGGCGAGCTGGGTCTGGCTGATGCTGGAAAACGTGCTGCGGGGCTGGGTCAGTCGCCGCTTCGGCTGGGAGTTGCCGCCGCCGCTGCTGCGCTACGCTACCCAGTTGATCCACCAGGAAAGCCTGTTCTTCTGCCTGCCGTTCTTTGCCATCACCACGGCCTGGAACAGCGGCCAGGCGCTGTTCACCGGGCTGATCGGCGCGGCCGCGCTGGTGTCCATCATCGATCCGCTCTACTACAAGGCCCTGGCGCCGCGGCGCTGGGTGTTCCTCAGCTACCACACCCTGACGCTGTTCGCGGTGCTGCTCACCGCCCTGCCGATCATCCTGCACCTGACCACCACCCAGAGCTACGAACTGGCCCTGGGCGTCGCCGTGCTGCTGTCCTTTCCCAGTCTGGCGGTGGCCTTCCGGGTACGCCTGGGCTGGCGCTGGCTGGGATTGCTGGGTCTGTGCCTGGCCATCGGCGCCTTCGGCTGGCTGGGCCGCGCCTGGGTGCCGCCGGCCACCCTGTGGCTGACCGACATGGGCATGAGCACCAACTTCGACAGCCTCAAGCGCCAGCCCGGCGATGCGGTGAAGAGCCTGAGCAGTGCCCAGCTGCGCGCCCAGGGACTCTATGCCTTCACCGCCATCAATGCGCCGCGCGGTCTGAACGAGCGCATCTACCATGTCTGGCGGCATGCCGGTCAGGAGGTGGATCGGATTCCGCTGGATATCAGCGGCGGTCGCGAGGCCGGTTATCGCGCCTGGACCCACAAGCAGAACTTCCCCGGCGACGTGACTGGCCGTTGGCAGGTGCAAGTGGTGACGGACGTCGGCCAGGTGATCGGAACCCTCAGGTTCGAGGTGACCCCTTGAATCCCCGTGGCTATGCTGCAGCCATTCACCTCCAGAGGATTCGCCGTGAAAGCCGTCGCTGCCGTTTTGCTGTCCTTCTGCCTGGCCTTCAGTGCCTGGGCGAACGAAGAGAAGAAGGAAGGGGAGGCCCCCAAGACCGAATTCTACAACCTGACCCCAGCGCTGGTCGGCAACTATGGCAGCGGTCCCAAGCTCAAGTACTACAAGGCCGACATCGCCCTGATGATGACCGGCAAGGAAGCCAAGGATAGGGTGGAGTTCCACGAGCCGCTGATCCGCAATCAGCTGGTGATGCTCTTCGCCCAGCAGACCGACGAAACCCTGGCCGGCGTGGAAGCCCGCGAGAAACTGCGCCAGGAGGCGCTCAAGCAGGTGCAGAGCGTGCTCACCCAGGAAGAGGGCAGGCCCCTGGTGGAAGACCTGCTGTTCAACAACCTGATCATCCAGCCCTGAGGCCGGCGGTCAGCCGCGCGCGGCGGCGACGATCGCCGTCCACTCCGCCGGGCTGACCGGCATCACCGAGAGGCGGTTGCCCTTGCGCAGCAGGGCGAAGTCGGCGAGCGCCGGCAACTGGCGCAGGCGCGGCAGGGTCAGCACCTGCGGAAAGGCCTCGACGAAGGCGACCTGGCGCGCCGTCCAGGGGTTGTCCTCGGCGCTGGCCTTGGGCGCATGGTAGGGGCTTTCGGGATCCAGGGCGGTAGGGTCCGCGAAGGCCGCGCCGACGATGCGGCCGATGCCGGCGATGCCCGGTTCGGCGCAACTCGAATGATGAAAGAAGAACAGTTCGTCGGATGCCATGGCGCGCAGGAAGTTACGCGCCTGGCAATTGCGCACCCCGTCCCAGCGCGCCTGGCCCAGGCGTTCCAGGTCGGTTAGCGAGAACTCATCGGGCTCGGATTTCAACAGCCAGCAGGCCACGGTTCGTCTCCTGACGAATGGAGGCTCGGGAGCTTCCAGGAAAGGGTCTGGTCGATTGCAAGGGGCGACCGCTTGTCGCAGAATGCCGCCCATTCCGGATGTAGTCTGATCGTACGCGCTGAGCATAACAGGGCGACGTCCTGTCCTGCCCAAAGGTGCCAGCAAGGGGGTGGCCCAGCTCGATGAAACGCAAACCTGATCTGTTATGGGTGCTGGTCCTGATCTTTACCCTGGGCGTGGTCACCACCGGGTACACCCAGAGTTTCTGGGAACAGCACCAGAGCCAGCAGCAGTACGCCCGCTATGCCGGCGACGTTCAGCCGACGCGGGACGTCTCTCCCATCCGCTGAGCGTACCAGTCGCCATCGCTCACCACGGCCGCCATGGGTACGTCCCAGGCTGCCAGTGCCAGTCGCTCCACCTTCTGACATTCATGGGCGCAGCCGATCAGCTGCGGACTGTGCCATTGCCGCCGGCGCGCCAGGTAGGCCAGGTTGCGGTCATAGAAGCCCTTGCCCATGCCCAGGCGTCCGCCCTGGGGATCAAAGCCCACCAGCGGCATCAGGATCAGCTCCAGGGCCCAGGTCGGCCGACCCAGGCGCCGATCCGGGCGCGGCTCGGCGATGCCGAAGCGATTGCGCACCCAGGATTCGCCGCGACCGACCCGTTGAAAGATCATCGCCGTCCGCGGCCAGCGCGAGAGCACTGGCAGATAGGTGGCCTTGCCGCGGCGCTGGGCTTCTTCGAGCAGTGGACGCGGATCGATCTCGCCATCGCTGGGCAGATAGAAGGCGATATGTCGGGCACGGCGAAACAGCGGATGCTGGGCGAGTTGCCGATAGAGCTGGCGGGCGGCCTGGCGTTGCTGGACGGGGGTAAGGGCGCGACGTCGCTGGCGGAGAAGCTTGCGCAGCGCGGGCCTGCTGAGATCGGGAGGAGGCGGGATGGTCATGGAAAAAAATGAGCTCTCCGGAATGCCGCTGCCGGTGTAGCCCTTGAACCCTTGGTTCAAGGTGGGAGAAGTCGTAGACCTTTAGGCTTTCCGCCGTAGCGGACATGCACACCAGCCTTACGAGCAACCCCCGGGGTGTTGCTTATCGGCTCGGGGACATGACCGACTGGCGCACACACCAGAGAGTGACCTCCAGTATACGCCCCTGAGCCGGGATGCAAACCCCCCTGCCGATCCTCGGCTGGCGGTCAGGCAGTGGTGTCGTGTTCGGTGATCAGCGCCCGGTCGACACGATCCAGCAGGTCGCGGACCCGTTCGCGGGTGCTGCTGACTTCCAGGCTGACGTCGTCCTGGCGGTGCAGCAGTTCGTGGGTGATGTTGAGGGCGGCCATCACCGCCACGCGGTCGGCGCCGATGACCTTGCCGCTGGCGCGGATCTCGCGCATCTTGCCGTCCAGGTAGCGAGCGGTGCTCTCCAGGTTGGCGCGCTCGTCAGCCGGGCAGCTGATGCGATATTCCTTTTCCATTATCTGGACGGTCACGGTCTCGATGCTCATGAGTCCTGCTCCAAAGCTTTCAGGCGTAAAATCATCGCTTCGACCTTCGATCTGGCCAATTCGTTCTTTTCGATCAACTCGGCGCGCTCCTGGCGCCAGTTGCGCTCGCCCTGGCGCAGTTGTCGATTCTGCCGCTGCAATTCCTCAAGACGCAGGAGCAGGCGCTCCACACGGTCACCGAGGGCTTCCAGATCGGCGTCGAGGGGCGTGTCGCGAGACTCGCGCATGAGGGCTACAGCTCCAGAAGGGTGCAACGAGATTGGCCGCCGGCGGGGTCAGCGCGTAGGATAAGGCTTCATTCTAGCCAGCGCCTCCCCTCGACGCCATGTCCAGCTCAGCATCCGCCTACGCCGCCTTCGCCACCCTGCTCGCCGAGGCCGCTTTGCCGGTCTCGCCCGCCGAACTCCACGGTCACCTGCTCGGGCGGGTCTGTGGGGGCGCGGGCTTCGACGAGAACGACTGGCTGGCTGCGGCCAGCGAGCTGCTCGGTGGCGCGCCGGGCGAGCGTCTGCAGGCGGCACTGTCGGGGCTGCTGGGCATGGTGCAGCAGGAATTCGCCGGCCAGCAGGTGGCCCTGGTGCTGATGCTGCCGCCGGACGAGGTGCCGCTCGCCGAGCGCACCGCTGCCCTGGGCCAGTGGTGCCAGGGCTTTCTGGCCGGTTTCGGGCTTTCCGGGCGCACCGGCGAGGTCTCCGGCGAGGCCCGCGAGGTACTCGAAGACCTGGCGGCCATCGCGCAGATCCAGGAGCCCGCTGAAGAAGGCGAAGAGGGCGAGAACGACTTCATGGAAGTCACCGAATACCTGCGCGTCGCTCCGCTCCTGCTGTACGGGGAATACGGGCGCGGCCCCATCCCCGAACCTGCGCCCGTGGTGCACTGAGCGGCCATGCCGCGGATCCACAAGGCCGAATTCGCCCGTCGCCGCCGCGCCCTGATGGCCGAGATCGGCCACGGCGGCATCGCCCTGCTGCCCGCCGCGCCGGTGTGCCTGCGCAATCGCGACATCGAGCAGCCCTATCGCCAGGACAGCGATTTCCAGTACCTCACCGGCTTTCCCGAACCCGAGGCCCTGGCCGTGCTGATTCCCGGGCGTGCCCATGGCGAGTATCTGCTGTTCTGCCGCGAGCGGGACGCGGAGCTGGAGCGCTGGGAGGGCCGGCGCGCCGGTCAGGAGGGAGCACTGGCGGACTATGGCGCGGACGATGCCTTTCCCATCGGCGATCTGGACGACATCCTGCCCGGACTGCTGGAAGGGCGCGAGCGGGTCTACTACGCCATGGGCGCCCATCCGGAATTCGAGCGGCAACTGCTCAACTGGATCGAGCTGATCCGCGCCAAGGCCGACCAGGGCGCCTCGCCGCCGCGGGAGCTGCTGGCGCTGGATACCCTGCTGCACGACAGCCGGCTGTACAAGTCGGCCGCCGAGGTGCGCCTGCTCAAGGCCGCCGCCGAATTGACCTGTGCGGCCCACCTGCGTGCCATCCAGGCCTGCCGGCCGGGGCTGCGCGAGTATCACCTGGAGGCCGAGCTGGACTACTGCTTCCGCCAGGGGGGCGCGCGACTGGCGGCCTATGGCTCCATCGTCGCCGCCGGGGCCAATGCCTGCGTCATGCACTACCAGGCCAACGACGCGCCCCTGCGCGACGGCGACCTGGTACTGATCGATGCCGGGTGCGAGCTGGAGTGCTATGCCAGCGACGTGACCCGTACCTTTCCGGTCAATGGCCGTTTCTCGCCGGAGCAGCGGCAGCTCTACGACATCGTGCTGGCCGCCAACCAGGCCGCCATCGCCTGCGTGGCGCCCGGACGGCACTGGAACGAACCCCACGAAGCCACGGTCAGGGTGATCACCGAGGGGCTGCTGGCCCTGGGTCTGCTCCAGGGCGAACTGGACGACCTGATCGAGGAGGGCGCCTGTCGGCAGTTCTACATGCACCGCGCTGGTCACTGGCTGGGGCTGGATGTCCATGACGTCGGCGAATACCGCATCGGCGATCAGTGGCGGATGCTGGAGCCGGGCATGGCGCTGACCGTGGAGCCCGGACTGTACATCCCGGTGGAGGCCGAGGTGCCGCGCAAATGGCGCGGCCTGGGTATCCGCATCGAGGACGAGGTGCTGGTGACGCGCAGTGGTTGCGAGGTGCTGACGGCCGGCCTGCCCAAGGCGGCCGCGGAGATCGAAGGCTTGATGGCGGCCGCGCGCGACCGCCGGGAGAACGCTCATGCAACGTCCTGATATCGCCATCATCGGTGGCGGCCTGGTGGGTGCCAGTCTGGCCCTGGCCCTGCAGGCCGGCGCCAAGGCGCGCGGCTGGCGCATCCTGCTGGTGGAGCCCTTCGCCCCCGGCGACACCTATCAGCCCAGCTACGATGCCCGCTCCTCGGCGCTGTCCTACGGCTCGCGGCTGATCTACCAGCGCCTCGGCGTCTGGGACGCCCTGGCCGAACACGCCGAGGCGATCCGCGAGATCCAGGTTTCCGACCAAGGCCGCTTCGGCGTGACCCAGCTGCTCGCCCGCGAGGAGAATCTGCCGGCGCTTGGCTATGTGGTGGAGAACGCCTGGATCGGCCAGGTGCTCTGGCAGGCGCTGGATCGCGAGGTGGTCGACTGGCGCTGCCCGGCCGAGGTGCGCAGCCTCACGGCCGTCGCCGAGGGCTATCGCCTGGAGCTGGATGCTGGCGACATCCTCGAGTGCGGCCTGGCGGTGCTAGCCGACGGCGGGCGCTCGGCGCTGCGCGAATCCCTCGGTATCGAGGTGCGGCGAACCCTCTACGAGCAGACCGCGCTGATCGCCAACGTCTCGACCAATCTGGGCCATGGTGGTCGCGCCTTCGAACGCTTCACCCCCCACGGCCCCCTGGCGCTGCTGCCCCTGCCGGGTCAGCGCAGCGCCCTGGTCTGGACCCAGCCGGATGCCGAGGCGCTGCGCCTGCAGCAGGCGCCCGATGCCGTCTTTCTCGCCGAATTGCAGCAGGCGGTAGGCTATCGCCTGGGCAGCTTCATCCAGGTCGGCACCCGCCATGCCTATCCCCTGACCCTGCTGGAGGCCAGCGAACAGGTCCGCCCGCATCTGGTTGTCCTGGGCAATGCCGCCCACAGCCTGCACCCCATCGCCGGCCAAGGCTTCAACCTGTCCCTGCGCGATGTCGACAGCCTGGCCGAGTGCCTGCTGGAGAGCGCCGCGGCGCCCGGCGACTTCGCCACCCTGCAGGACTACCTGCAGCGCCAGCGCCTGGACCAGCAGCTGACCATCGGCTTTTCCGATCGCATCACCCGGCTGTTCTCCAACAGTCGGCCCTGGCTCAGTGCCGGACGCAACCTGGGCCTGGTCGGCCTGGAGCTGTGCCCGCCGGCCAAGAGTGCCTTCGCCCGCCAGGCCATGGGCCTGGGTACCCGTCCCTGACCTGCGAGGAGAAACGAGCATGCTGACCCATGCGAATCTGGTGATCGTCGGTGCCGGCATGGTCGGCAGCGCCCTGGCCCTGGCCCTGGCCGACAGCGGCCTGTCGGTGGTGCTGCTCGACCGCGGCCCGCTCACCCCTGGCGCGGTCGAAAGCGACCTGCCCTTCGAACCCCGGGTCAGCGCCCTGTCGCTGGCCAGTCAACGCATCCTGCAACGCCTCGGCGCCTGGGACGGCATCCTCGCGCGTCGCGTCAGTCCCTACCAGGCCATGCACGTCTGGGACGGCTCCGGCACCGGCGCCGTGCATTTCGATGCCGCCAGCGTGCATGCCGAGGTGCTCGGCCATATCGTCGAGAATCGCGTGGTGCAGGATGCCCTGCTCGAACGCCTGGCCGAGGCCAACGTCCTGCTCCTGCCCGAGGCGCGCCTGGAATTGCTGCGTCGCTCCGGCGACCAGTGGCTGGTGCAACTGGCCGGTGACCGCCAGATCCGCGCCCCACTGGTGGTGGCCGCCGATGGCGCCACCTCCGCCGTACGCCGCCTGGCCGGTCTGGAAACCCGCGAGTGGGACTATCTGCACCATGCCATCGTCACCAGCGTGCGCTGCGCCGAATCGCACCAGCGCACCGCCTGGCAGAGATTCACCGACGACGGCCCGCTGGCCTTCCTGCCGCTGGACCGCGGTGGCGATACCCGCTGGTGCTCCATCGTCTGGTCCTGCACGCCCAAGCAGGGCGAGCGGCTGATGGCCCTGGACGACGCGGCCTTCTGCCAGGCCCTGGGCGAGGCTTTCGAGCAGCGCCTGGGCAAGGTGGAATGCAGCGACACGCGGCTGTGCATCCCGCTACGCCAGCGCCATGCCAAGCGCTATGTGGAACCTGGCCTGGCGCTGATCGGCGATGCCGCCCATGTCATCCATCCGCTGGCCGGGCAGGGCGTCAACCTGGGCTTTCTGGATGCCGCGGTACTGGCCGAGGAATTGCGCCATGCCCAGGCACGCGGTGAATCCATCGCCGAACAGCGGGTGCTGGAACGCTACGAGCGCCGGCGCATGCCGCACAACCTGGCGATGATGGCGGCGATGGAAGGCTTCCAGCGCCTGTTCCAGGACGACCGCCTGCCGCTGCGCTGGCTGCGCAACGCCGCGCTCAAGCAGGTCGATCGCCACTTCGAAGCCAAGGCCCTGTTCGTCCGCCGCGCCCTGGGCCTGTCCGGCGATGTGCCGGAACTGGCCAAGGTCGTGGCCTGACGGTTCAGGCGTCGCCCAACGACCCGGCCAGCTCCATCACCTGCTGCCGCCAGGCGGCCTCGCGGGGCAGGGCGAGGAAGTGCGGGTTGAGGAAGGACTCGCGCATCTCGTAGGTGAGCGGCTGGCCGTCCAGGGTCACGACCTCGCCGCCGGCGCCTTCCAGCACGCCCTGGGCGGCGGCGGTATCCCACTGGGAGGTGGGGGCGAGTCGGGGATAGAAGTCGGCCAGGCCTTCGGCCAGCAGGCAGAACTTGAGCGAGCTGCCGACGCTTACCCGTTTGGGTTCGCCTACCAAGGTATGCAGTCCGTCCAGCAGGCGTTCCTGCGCCGGACTGCCGTGGCGGCGGCTAGCGACCACGGTGAAGGCGTCTTCCGGCTGGACGCGCACGCCGATCTCGATGCCGTCTTCGCCCTGGATGCGGAAGGCGCCCAGTTCGCGGCCGCCGCTGAAGCAGACGTCCCGGGTGGGGATGCCGACCACGCCGAAGATCACCTGGCCGCGTTCGACCAGGGCCACGTTGACGGTGAATTCCTCGCTGCCATCGATGAATTCCTTGGTGCCGTCCAGGGGATCGACCACCCACCAGACGTCCCAGGCGCTGCGCGCCGCGAAGGGGATGTCACAAGCTTCTTCCGACAACACCGGCACGTCCGGGGTCAGCCGGGCGAGGCCGTCCGCCAGCACCCGGTGGGCGGCGAGGTCGGCGGCGGTCACCGGCGAGTCGTCGCTCTTCTGCCGCACCGCCACGCCCTGGCGCCAGTGGGGCAGGATGGCCGCGCCGGCCTGGCGCACCAGGTCGATGACGTTGAGTACCAGCGGAGCGGTAATGGAAACGGGCGCCATCATGCCGGCAGTTCTCCGCGTTGGGTGAGCAGGTCGCGCACCAGGTAGAGGGCGGCCAGGGCGCGGCCTTCGGAAAAGCGCGGATTCTGCACCAGCTGCGACAGCTCGCGCAGGTCGACGCTGCTGACTTCGAGGGGCTCGGGTTCGTCGCCCGGCAGGCGCTCCGGATAGAGGTCGCGGGCCAGCACCACATGGATGCGCTGACTCATGTAGCCCGGGCTCAGCGATAGCGCGGTGAGGTATTCCAGCTGGTGGGCGCCGAAACCGGCCTCTTCCTTGAGTTCGCGATTGGCGGCGTCGAGGATCTCTTCGCCCGGCTCCACCAGGCCCTTGGGCAGCGACAATTCGTAGTCTTCCACGCCGCCGCAGTATTCCTCGATGAGCAGGGCGCGGGTGGCGTCCTGCAGGGCCACCACCATCACCGCACCGTGACCGGTGCCCTTGTTGGCCAGGCGCTCATAGGTGCGTTCCTCGCCGTTGGCGAAGCGCAACTGCATCTCCTCGACGGTGAACAGGCGGCTCTTGGCCACGATCTGTCGGGCGAGAACAGTGGGTTTCTGGCGCATGGACGGCTCCTGGGCTGGGCGGACGGGTATGATAACCCGCCTGTTACATGATCCGGAGTCACCATGACCCCTCTCGACTGGAGCCGTATCGATACCGTGTTGCTGGACATGGACGGCACCCTGCTCGATCTGCATTTCGACAACCATTTCTGGCTGGAGTACCTGCCGCAGCGCTATGCCGAGCGCCACGGCCAGTCCCTGGCGTTGGCCAAGGCCGAGCTGGAGCCGCTGTTTTTCAGCCACCAGGGCAGGCTGACCTGGTATTGCCTGGACTTCTGGAGCGCCGAGCTGGGTTTTTCCATGCGCGAACTCAAGGAGGAGATCGCCCACCTGATCGCCCTGCGTCCGGATGCCGATACCTTCCTGGCCGCCCTGCAGCGCGCCGGCAAGCGGGTGGCGCTGATCACCAACGCCCATCGCGATTCCCTGTCGCTGAAGCTGGAGCGCATCGAGCTGGCACCCTATTTCGACCGGCTGATCAGCTCCCACGACTATGGCTTTCCCAAGGAAGAACAGCAGTTCTGGCACGCCCTGCAGGCCGACTTCGCCTTCGATCCGGCGCGCACCCTGTTCATCGACGACAACCTGCCGATCCTGCGCAGCGCCCGCGACTACGGGGTCGCCCACCTGCTGGCGATCCACGAGCCGGACAGCCGGCGCGGACCCAAGGACAGCGAGGAGTTCGAGGCGGTGCGGGACTATCGGGAGTTGCTGCCAGCCTGAACAAAAGACCCTCACCCCAACCCTCTGCCAGGGGGAGAGGGGGCCAAGCAGGCCAGATCGCGGAGTAGACCGGTGGACATCAAGCAACTGCGCTTTCTCATCGCCCTGGACGAGACGCGGCACTTCGGCCAGGCCGCGGCGCGCTGTCACGTCACCCAGCCGACCCTGTCGATGCGCCTGCGCGGCCTGGAAGACGAGCTGGGGGTGGAGCTGGTGCGCCGCGGGCAGCGCTTCGAGGGCTTCACCGAGGCCGGTCAGCGCATCCTCGCCTGGGCGCGCACCCTGATGGCCGCCCATGACGGGCTCTATGCCGAGGCCCAGGCTTTCCAGGGGCAACTGGTGGGCACCCTGCGGGTCGGCCTGGTGCCGCTGGCCAGCTTCGATCCCATGCCGCTGCTGCAGCACCTGCGCCTGCTGCACCCCAAGCTGCACTTCCAGCTGCAGGTGCTGAGCACCGAGCGCATCCTCGAAGCCGTGGCCAGCAATCGCCTGGAGCTGGGCATCTCCTACCTGGAACACCTGGATCCGGCGCGCTTCGACAGCCTGACCCTGACCGAGACGCGCATGGGCCTGCTCTATGACGAGCGGCATTTCAGCTTCGACCAGGTCGCGCTGGATTGGCAGGCGGTGGCCGGATTGCCACTTGGCCTGCTGACCGGCGCCATGCATTTTCGCCAGTCGGTGGACCACGGCTTTCGCAGCCTGGGCCTGACGCCGCAACCGGTGCTGGAGACCGATGCGGTCTATCTGCTCCTGCAGGCGGTCAATGCCGGACTCTGCTGCGCCGTGGTGCCCCTGGCCGGCGGCTTCGATCGCCTTACTCCCCATGCCCGGCTGATTCCCATCGACACGGCCCGCACCCTGACGCCCCTGGGACTGCTCATTCGTCGGACCGAACCCCGACTGGCGGTCGCCGATGCCTGTTTCCAAGCGGTCAAGGCGCTCTACGCCGAGAGTGATAGATAGCGTTTATCAAGGCATCGGTCATAGCGATTAGACGCCCCAGGATGTGCTGGTTAATCTTTGATCTGTGTCAAACCGCCGCAGGTCGTTTTCGCCCATGTCCCAGCAATCGCCAGACCTTGTTGCCGCGCCCCCCGCCGGCTATGCCTTCGCCGAGCTGGAGCAACCTGCCGTAGGGGGCGAACAGCCGCTGGCCGAAGAGGTGGCGCTGGCCATCGCCTACAACGGCATCAGCCATGCGGTGATGATGGCGACCCCGGCCGATGTGGAAGACTACGTGGTCGGTTTCAGCCTCAGCGCCGGCATCGTCGATGCCATCGACGACATCTATGGCATCCAGGTGCGGCGTGTGGGCGAGGCGCTCAATGTCGACGTCGAGATCAGCAGCCGCACCTTCTGGGCGCTCAAGCAGCAGCGCCGCCAGCTGGCGGGGACCAGTGGTTGCGGCCTGTGCGGGGTCGAGGCCCTGGAACAGGCGCTGCCGCAGCTGGATCGACTGCGCAAGGTGCGGCTGCCCCCGGCCGCTCATCTGCATGACCTGCGCCAGCGGATCGATGCCGCCCAGGATCTCGGGCAACGCAGCGGGGCGGTGCATGCCGCGCTGTTCATCGACGCTCAGGGTGAACTGACCCTGTGCCGCGAAGACATCGGCCGCCACAACGCCCTGGACAAGCTGATCGGCGCCCTGCTGCGCCAGCGCCAGCCGGTGCGCGAGGGCTGCGTGGTGGTCACCAGTCGCTGCAGTCTCGAACTCATCCACAAGGCGGTGCGTGCCGGGCTCGCCACCCTCATCACCCTGTCGGCGCCCACCGGGCTCGCCGTGGAATGGGCGCGCCGCCATCGTCTCAATCTGATCCACCTGCCGCACCGGTCGCCACCGCGGGTCTATGCCCCGGCGCCGGTAGCCCCTTGATCCCACGGGAATCGCCATGAACAAACCTCAGCAGTCCTTCAAACCCTATCAAGGCCCCGCCGCCGGCTGGGGCGCCCTGAAGAGCGTGGTGCACTTCTGGCTCGACAGCGGCAACGCCTTCAAGAATCTGCGGACGCTGCTCAAGACCAACCAGGACCACGGCTTCGACTGCCCGGGCTGTGCCTGGGGCGAGGCGCCGGAAAACGGCCTGGTGAAGTTCTGCGAGAACGGCGCCAAGGCGGTCAACTGGGAAGCCACCAAGCGCCGTGTCGATGCGGCCTTCTTCGCTCGCCACAGCGTGACCTCGCTGCAGGAGCAGAGCGACTACTGGCTCGAATACCAGGGCCGCCTGACCGAGCCGCTGCGCTATGACGCCGCCACCGATCGCTATGTGCCCATCGCCTGGGACGCCGCCTTCGCGCTGATCGCCAAGGAGCTCAAGGCCCTGGCCAGCCCCGACGAAGCCGAGTTCTACACCTCGGGTCGCGCCAGCAACGAGGCGGCCTTCCTCTACCAGCTGTTCGTGCGCGCCTATGGCACCAACAATTTCCCCGACTGCTCGAACATGTGCCACGAGGCCAGCGGCGTCGGCCTGGGCCGCAGCATCGGCGTCGGCAAGGGCACCGTGACCTATCACGACCTGGACGAGGCCGATGCCATCTTCGTCATCGGCCAGAATCCCGGCACCAACCACCCGCGCATGATCGAGACCCTGCGCAACGCGGTGAAGCGCGGTGCCCAGGTGGTCTGCTTCAACCCGCTCAAGGAGCGTGGCCTGGAGCGCTTCCAGCATCCGCAGAATCCGCTGGAGATGCTCACCAACGACTCGCGGCCGACCAACACCGCCTATTTCCGTCCGGCTCTCGGCGGTGACATGGCGGCGCTGCGCGGCATCGCCAAGTATCTCTTGCAGTGGGAGCGCGAAGCCGCCGCCAAGGGTGGCAAGCGCGTCTTCGACCATGAATTCATCGCCGCCCATACCCTCGGCATGGACGACTACCTGGCCCAGGTCGACGTCACCTCCTGGGAGCTGATCGAGCGCCAGTCGGGGCTGTCGCTGCACGAGATCGAGCAGGCCGCGCGCATGTATGCCCGCGCCGAGAAGGTCATCATCTGCTGGGCCATGGGCATCACCCAGCACCGCCATTCGGTGGCCACGGTGCAAGAGATCGCCAACCTGCAGCTGCTCTGCGGCCACATCGGCCGACCCGGCGCCGGTCTCTGCCCGGTGCGCGGCCACAGCAACGTCCAGGGCGACCGCACCATGGGCATCGACGAGAAGGCCCCGGCCTGGCTCAGCGACGCCCTGGCCAAGCGCTTCGCCTTCGAGCCGCCGCGCAACCGTGGTCACAACACCGTGGAGGCCATCGCCGCCATGGAGCAGGGTCAGGCCAAGGTGTTCATCGCCCTGGGCGGCAACTTCGCCCAGGCCACCCCGGACACCCCGCGCACCCACAAGGCGCTGCGCAAGTGCCGGCTGACCGTGCACATCGCCACCAAGCTCAACCGCAGCCACCTGGTGACCGGTCAGCAGGCGCTGATCCTGCCGTGCCTGGGGCGCACCGAGACGGACGTGCAGAAGGGCGGCAAGCAGGCCATCACCGTGGAAGACAGCTTCAGCATGGTGCATGCCTCGGCCGGCATCCTGCGGCCGCTGTCGACGCAGATGAAGTCCGAGCCGGCCATCGTCGCCGGGCTGGCCAAGGTCGTGCTGGGCAACCACCCGGTGGACTGGGACTGGCTGATCGAGGACTACGACCGCATCCGCGACCTGATCGCCGACGTCATCCCCGGTTTCCAGGACTTCAATGCCCGGCTGGCCGCGCCCGGTGGCTTCTACCTGGGCAACAAGGCCGGGCGCCGGGAGTGGAACACCGCCACCGGCAAGGCCAATTTCGCCGCCAATGCGCTGCTGCATGACCTGCTGCCGGACGCGGTCCGCCGCCAGGGCATCAAGCCGGATCTGATCCTGCAGACGATGAGATCCCACGACCAGTACAACACCACCATCTACAGCCTCGACGACCGCTATCGCGGTGTGAAGGGCCAGCGCGACGTGGTCTTCGTCAACCAGGCCGATCTGGATCGGCTGGGCGTGGCCGCCGGCGAAAAGGTGGATCTGGTCGCCCTGTGGGACGACGGCATCGAGCGCCGGGTCCGCGGCTTCACCGCGCTGCCGTTCGACATCCCGGTCGGCCAGGCCGCCGGCTACTACCCGGAGACCAATCCGCTGGTGCCCCTGGAGAGCTACGGCGAGGGCAGCTTCACCCCGACCTCCAAGTTCGTCGCCATCAAGGTCGAGAAGGCCAGCGCCGGCAACCGCATCGCCTCGGTGGCCTGAGGCCTTCCCGGAAATGAAAAAAGCCGTCGCGAGACGGCTTTTTTCATGGTGCGCCTATCACTGCAGGGTGAAGAGGACCTTCACCTTGTCGGTGACCGCGGCCTTGTCCACGTAGCCGATGGCGTCGGCTTCGCCGGCTACCTGGGCGACCACGGCGGCGTCGCCGGCCACGCTGGGCAGCGGCTGGCCCTTGCCGGTGAACACCAGGCCTGACCAGTAGGACTTCAGCTGGGCTTCGTTCTTGTTGGCGACCTTGGCATAGAAGGTCTCCTTGGTGGCCGACCAGTCCTTCTGGTCGACGCCCTTCAGCGACTTGTCCTTGCCGAGGAAGATGTTGGCCACTTCATCCTGGCCGGGTGTCTTGGCCGCGGCCGGATTGACGATCACGGCGACTTCGGCGTGGACCAGACCGACGCTGAACAGCAGGGCGGCGCCGGTGAGCAGGCGGAGAGAACTCATGGGCGGATTCCTTAGAAGATGAAGTCGAGGCCGATGCTGACGATGTCGCCGTCGAAGTTGCGCGCCGGCGCACCGAAGCGACCGCCGCTGCGGTCGTAGACGGCATTGGCGATGCTCTCGCTGTCGGTTTTGACGAAGGTGCCGTTGTAGCCGCCGGTGGTGTCGACGCGCTTGTATTCGCTCTTGAGCACCAGGCTGGGGGTGATGTTGTAGTTCAGGCCATAGGTCCAGGAGCTCTGGCGACCGGCGCGTTCTTCGTCCAGCTGGGCGTAGGTCACGTGGGCCAGGAAGTCACCGAAGCGGCGACCGGCCATCAGGTAGAAGGCGTTGCTGCTGCCCTGGTTGTCGCCCTCGATGACGCGACGGGTCCATTCGTTGCTGGTCAGCCAGGTGCCGTTGTCGTACTGGTAGCCGAGCGAGGTGAACTTGCCCTTCTGGTCGTCCAGGGTCAGCAACGGGTAGTGCAGGTCGATGCTCGATTCGGTGTAGGCCAGGCGCACGGTGCCGTATTCGTTGGTCGCCAGGCTGACGTTGGCGGCGGCGATGCGCTTGTAGTCGATGTCATAGAGATCATCGTTGACGAAGTAGTTGCGATTGACCGCCTGGCCCCCGCTCACCTGGACGTTCAGGGTGCCGAAGGCGACCGGCAGACTCCAGAGGGCGTCGGCGCCTTCGTAGTTGGAAACCTGCACCTGGCTGTAGACCTCGTCGGGCAGGCGCAGCCAGGGGTAGGTGATGCCCACGTCCAGGGTCTCGGAATACATGAACACCGGCGTGCGCAGGCGGCCGGCGCGGAAGGTCAGGTTGTCGGTGGCGTGGAAGGCCAGATAGGCCCATTCCAGGTTGGCCTTCCACTGGTCCTGCTCGGCCTTGGCGGTGACCTGCACCGTGGCGTCCAGCTTGTCGGTCAGGCCGTACTGGAACTGGCCGCCCAGCTTGCTCAGCTGATCGCCACGCCAGTGATCGTTGGTCTGGCCGTTGATGCCGAAGCTGCGGCCGTCGTCTTCCCCGCCCAGGTGGGTGATGCCGGCGGTGCCGAAGCCGTTGAAGCGATAGTCACCCTGATCGAGGGCGAGCGCGGATCCCGCGCAGGTGAGGGCCGCGCCGAAGGCGAGCAGACGTGCAAAAGCCATGGAAATGCTCCTAGAGGTTTCTCGGTATAGGGAAAGTCGGTATAGGTCTAGCTAGATGCGGAAGCGCGAGGTCGCCTGCCGGAGATCGGTGTCGACCACCACCAGCTGCTCGCCCATGCGGGCGGTGGCGGTGGTGCTGTCCGCACTGGACTGGGTATCGGTCTGCAGGCGGCGGGTGTCGCTGCTGATCGAATCGGAAAGACTCAACTGTTCGCCGGTGAGCAGGGCGATCTGAGCGTTGTAGTCGTTGATGCGCGCCACGGCCTGGGCGATGCCTTCGAGCATCGCGGTGGCGGCCTGGGAGCTGCTGGCGCTGACCTGCGCCTGGGTATGGCTGCCCTGCATGGCCTGCAGCACGCGCTGGGCGTTGCCCTGCAGGCGTTCGATGATCTGCTGGATCTCGGCGGTGGAGCGCGCGGTCTTCTGCGCCAGATTGCGTACCTCGTCGGCCACCACGGCAAAGCCGCGGCCCTGTTCGCCGGCTCGCGCGGCCTCGATGGCGGCGTTGAGCGCCAGCAGATTGGTCTGCTCGGCGATGGACTTGATCACGTCCAGCACCAGGCCGACCCGGCGGGTTTCCTGTTCCAGCTGCTGCATGGACTCGGCCGACTGGCGCACGCTGTCGTCCAGTTCGCCCATGTTGCGCGACAGCTGGCCGATGCTGGTGCGGGCGGCGGCGGACTGCTCGGCCGCGGCGGAGGCCTGGTCGGCGGCCTCGCGCGAGCGGTCGGCCACCTCGTGCAGGTTGGTGTTCATGGTCTGGATGTCACGGCCGATGGACTCGGTGTGACCCTGCTGGGAACGGGCGTTGTTCTCCACCGTCTGGGTGAGTCTGTAGAGCTCGCCGGACACCTGGCCCAGCGGGTGGGCAGCATCGACGATGGCCTTGATGGTGCCCTGCAGCTGATCGAGAAAGACGTTGAACAGTGCGGTCATCTGGCCGATCTCGTCCCGCGAGCCGACCTGCAGGCGACGGGTGAGGTCGCCGTCGCCCTCGGCGATGGCGCGCAGCGAGGTGATCACCTCGCGCACGCTGCCGAGCACGCTGCGGATGGTCAGCACGGCGGCGCCGGCCAGGATCACCACCAGCAGCAGACTCAGCCAGATGCCGACCCGGGTGGTGTCGGCATTCTGGTCGCGGGCCTGGGCCAGGGTCTGCTGGAAGTCGGTATAGGCATGGCTGCGCAGGGTGGTGCCCAACTGCTGGGCCGCGGCGAGATCCGTGGCCATGCGGTCCAGATTGGGCCGCAGGGAATCGAAGGAACCGCTGCCCTTGATCAGCTGTTCGGACGCGCTCAGGGCGTTGTCCGCATAGCGATGGATGCCCTGGCGCCAACCGGAGATCTCGTCGTTGCGCGCCGAGGTCTGGCGGGTGAGGTCGGCCATTTCCTGCAGGCGGCTGTCGATGTCGTCGACCACCTTGCGCGCCTCGCCCAGGGTTTCCAGTTCACTGGCGGTCACAGCGCTATTGAACAGTCCGGGCAGGCGGGAAAACTGGAAGAGCACCGCGTCGGCCTTTTCCAGCAGTGGATAGCTGTGGTTTTCCAGCTGGTCGAGACGTTGATCGTTGCCAGCCAGCTGGGCGGAGGTATAGGCCACGTAGAGCAGCAGGCCCAGCAGAGCGGCAGCCGGCAGCAGCGACAGCTTGAGCGTCAGCGACAGGTTACGAAACATCTACACCTCGGGAAGCATGGGCAGTAGCAAGCAGCGAGGTGCGGCACCCTCTTTTCGAGCGAGGGCTTGCCAAGGGTCATGTCCTGACCGATCACCACGTCCTGTTGGCCTCGCAAACGTGATTAAGCGAAGCCGTCACATTTTCGACATCTGCTGGTAAAACTTAAGACGACCAAACGTTATTGCGATTATTGGCGATGGGCGTTGCGAAAGGCGGTGCAGGCGGTCATCTTCGGGATTTTTAGACTGATCAGTCCTGCCATGACCCCCATGTTCTCCCAGATCGAATCCTGGTTGAAGGCCGATGCCGAGCGTCTGCGCCTGCTGCGCGTCCTCGCCGACCTGCAACTGCCAGACGCCTGGCTGGCTGCAGGCTTCGTGCGCAACCTGGTCTGGGATCGACGGCATGGCCATGCCGAATCGACGCCGCTGGCGGACCTGGATGTCATCCATTTCGACGCGACCGACTGTCGACCCGAGCGGGACAGGGAAATCGAGATGACGCTGGCGGAGCGGGCGCCGGGTTGGCCCTGGTCGGTGAAGAATCAGGCGCGGATGCATCTGCGCAATGACGATCGCCCTTATCGCGACTGCCGGGATGCCATGGCCCATTGGCCCGAGGTGGAAACGGCCCTGGCCGCGCGCCTGACCGCCGAAGGTGAGCTCGAAGTCGTCAGTCCCTTCGCCCAGGAAGGGCTCCTGGCCCTGCATCTCACGCCCAATCCCTGGCGGCCCCGGCCGGAAGCCTTTCGCCTGCGGCTCGCGACCAAGGGCTGGCTGGAGCGCTGGCCGCGATTGCAGGTACGAATGGATCGCCTGAACGACGATCCGGGTTGAACAGCAGCGGCGCTGGGAAGGCGTTCATTGCCAGGAACTTGGCAACACGCCGGGTCTTGCCGCTGTAGTGACAGGGAAAGGCCTGTGCAGGAACTCACGAGCGGTTCGGTGACAAACACCCTGGCTCCAGGTGGAACTATCTGTTGAGATAAGAGATATCGTTCAACCGATAACAAAAAGAACATGGATCCTGGAGTCTTTGTTTCAAGTTTATGACTATTGAAGATTTTCTTCGCCCAGACGCTGATGAACTTCGCTCGGCGTGAGGAGTTTATTGCCCACTTAACTTCGCAATGGATCTTTCACCCAATAACAGGAACTCTTCCGCTCCGGGTTTGTGCCTGGTTGGAAGGTCGCCGAAGTGCAGGGGGAAGACGCCCTTGGACGTCATGCCTGGATAAGCCCCCGGTCATAGACGTCCGGGGGTTCTGTCCGTGACAAGGGCAGGCCAGGCCCTCAGCGGAACGGGAGCCGAACAGGCCTCAGACCCTGAAGCGCGACGTCAGCTCTTGCAGCTGCAGGCTCAGGTTGGCCAGCTCGGTGCTGGAACCGGCGGTTTTCTCGGTGGCGGCGGCGGTCTGGTCGGCGACTTCGTGGACCTTGACCACGCTGCGGCTGATGTTTTCACCGGCCGCGCTCTGCTGCTCGACCGCGGTGGCGATCTGCTCGTTCATGGCCTCGATCTCGCTCACCGCACTGCTGACGCTGCCCAGGACCACGCCCGCCTGGCGGGTCAGGTCGACGCTGTCGCCGGTCAGCTGGATATTGCGATCCAGGGCGGCGCTCATCTTGTCGGTGCTGCCGTGCAGCCGGGTGATGAGGCTGGCGATCTCGTCGGTGGAGGAGCGCGTACGCTGCGCCAGGCCGCGCACCTCGTCGGCGACCACGGCGAAGCCACGGCCCGCTTCACCCGCGCGAGCGGCTTCGATGGCGGCGTTGAGCGCCAGCAGGTTGGTCTGCTCGGCGACCGCCTTGATCACGTCCAGCACGCCGCCGATGCGGTCGGCGTCCTGCCTGAGCAACTCCATGGTGGTCTGGGTGCTGTCCACTTCCTGGGCCAGGGTCTGGATCTGGGTGGCGACCTGGTTGACCATCTCGTCACCCTCGCGGGTCTTGAGGGTGGCCTCGCGGGCGGTCGTCGACGCCTGTTCGGCATTGCGCGCCACCTCATTGATGGTGGCGCTCATCTGCTGCATGGCGGTGGCGATCTGCTCGGTCTCCATCTTCTGTGCCGAGGCGCCAGCGCGGGTCTGCTCGGTGATGGCGGAGAGTTCCTCGGCGGCACTGGCGACCTGGATGACGCCATCCTTCTGCTCGCGGATCAGATCGCTCAGATTGACGATCATGAGCTGCATGGCCGCCTGCAACTGGCCGATCTCGTCCTTGCGCGCTGCCTCGATCTGCACGGTCAGGTCGCCGGCAGCGAGCTGCTCCACGGTCGCCAGGGTCTGGCGCAGCGGCGTCACGATGGAGCGGGTAATGATCCAGGCCGCGACCAGGCTGAGCAGTATCGCCAGCAGCAGCCCGCCGAAGAGCATCAGCTTGGCCTCGCGGATATCGTCGAGGCGGAACTGGCTCTGTATCTGTTTCATTTCGTCGGAGGTCTTGAGCAGCACCTGGATATGCTGGTAGAGGCCCTGATTAACCTCCTGGTACGCCTTCTGGATACTGAACAGCTGTTGGACCTGGCGCTGATACTCGTCAAGGAGCCCTGGCAGCTGCTGCAATTCCGGGGTCGAAGGCAGGGTCTTGAGTACCTCGCCGACCCTGTCCAGGGACGCTTGCAAGGCTTCCTGTTGCGGGCCGGCTGACTTGAGTACATAGAGGTGCAGGTGAATCCGCAGCTGCTGCAGCGCCGCCAGCAGGGAAGGCAACTGAGCGCTGGCCTGATCGCCTGCGCGGTTCAGGGCGCCGGACGCCTCCTGCAACCGCTTGTCCAGCATATCGCCCGTGTTGCGCACGTCCTGCAGGGTGGTGGTGCGGTCCTGGGTCACCTTCAGCGTCTGCCGATAGAGGTCACGGTATTCCCTGAGGGTCTGTTCGGTGCGGGCCAGCAGCGCTTTGCTCTGCGGGCGTTTGAACAGCGGACGGGCATCCTGCAAGTGCTGTTCGAGGGCATCGATGCCGCTTTTCCAGCGACTGGCCTGGTCCGCTTCCGGCAGGATCGCAAAGTCCTTGCGCGCATTGCGCATGTCGCGGGCAAGGAGCCCGATCTGGTTGAACTGTTCGATCAGGTTGCCGCGTCGGCCCAGGGCCTGGATGCCGTTCCAGCCGGCATAGGCGATAGCCAGGGTCAGGATGATCAGGACGGTAAAGCCGGAAAACAGCTTCGTACGAACACTCATGTTGCTCATTTTCATGGGGCTATTTCCCAACGTTCGGCGGAAAGTTCCGGGGTTCGAGGAGTGCTGAGGGCGTCGGATTCTAGCCGAGGGTCTTGGGGAAAAGTTTGGTATTTACAACATTTAAATAATGGTAAGTCTAATCTTTATATAGAGGCTTAAAGAGGGATTCCGCTGTTTGCTGGTCTCCAGTATCGGGACTATTGAAGAAGTAGATTCCTGGCCACGAAGTTCAGGTGGAACGAGGGGTGCCGTTTTAATGGGCTGTTTTTTATTAGTCATGCTTTAGTGATACAGCCAAAGGGTGGGGATCGAGAGGTCCTGGCCTGGATCCGGCAGGGAAGGGTGGCGGGAGGCCTCGTCGCCAGCAGATGCGGCCTTGGTGCAGAAGAGCGACGCCTCGCGCCCTCATCGGTTATCCGGCGAACCCTGGAATGCCGCTAGACTCCATAGAAAGGTCATCCGCTTTCCCTCTCCGGCAAGGAACCCCATGTCCACCACGGAGCGTCGCCGCGCCTTTCTGCAGCATCCGGGCTTTTCGCGACTGTTCGCGCCGGGTCGTCTGACCCTGGGTTTTCTGCTGCCGCTGGAAGGCTATCCCGACGATCCCATGCCGACCCTGCGCGACCATGCCCGCCTGGCGCGGCTGGCCGACCAGCTGGGCTTCGCGGCGCTCTGGGCGCGCGACGTGCCCTTCTACGATCCCGGCTTCAACGACGCCGGCCAGGTGTTCGAGCCTTTCACCTATCTTGGCTACCTGGCGGGCATCACCCAGCACCTGACCCTGGCCACCGGCAGCGCCGTCATCACCCTGCGCCATCCGCTGCACCTGGCCAAGATGGCGGCCTCGGTCGACCAGTTGAGCGATGGTCGGCTGGTGCTGGGGGTGGCCTCCGGCGATCGTCCGGTGGAGTACCCGGCCTTTGGCCTGGAGAGCGAATTCGAGCGGCGAGGCGAGCGCTTCCGCGATGCCTTCGAGATGTTCCGGCTGGCCGGCGAGACCAATTTTCCCCGGGGTGAATTTCGTCGTTTCGGCGATCTGCAGGGATTGGCCGATCTGGTGCCCAAACCGGTGCACGGCCGCATCCCGGCGCTAGTGACCGGGCGCAGTCGGCAGACGGTGGACTGGATCGCCGCCAAGGCCGATGGCTGGTTCTACTATTTCGTGCCCGCCGAGCACGTCCCGGCCCTGACGCGGGTCTGGCGCGAGGCGCTGGACGAGATCGGCGGGCGCGAGCTGTTCAAGCCGTTCGCCCAGGGGCTGTTCTTCGAGCTGGCCAGCGATCCGGCCCAGCCGCCACGGCCCATCCATGCCGGACTGTCCTGCGGGCGGCGCGCGCTGGTGGACTACCTTGCCCAGTTGCAGGAGGCAGGGGTCAATCACCTAGCCCTCAACCTGCGGCCCTCGCGGCGTCCGGCCGGCGAGGTGGTCCAGGAACTGGGCGAATTCGTCCTGCCGCATTTCCCTTCCCTGGCCTGAAGCCGGCACCCTGGTGTGAAGCCAGGTAACACTTGCCAGGCTAACGATCGCTCTTCGTCGGGCAGGCCCCCTCTGCCAGGGGTTCAACCTGGTCGCACCTCTTGGCCTGATCTCTGCATAGCCTTGCGATCTGTTACCGCCTGCTGGTGCAACCAGATCGACGGTAGAACTTCATGGGTTGCACTTGGTTGCACTTTTATTTCGAGCAGCGCTAAGCTGCGCCGAATTTCGACGCCTTCTTGCTTGAGGACCTGCGCATGGCCACTACCACCACTCTGGGCGTAAAGCTCGACGAAGCCACCCGCGATCGCCTCAAGGAAGCGGCGCGCCGCATTGATCGGACGCCCCATTGGCTGATCAAGCAGGCCATCTATACCTATCTGGAGACCCTGGAAAGCGGCGCGACCCTGGCCGATCTGCAGGGTATTGCCCAGCGTCTGGCCGAGGGCGACAACGAAGCCGTCGAGGCCCTGGCCGATCCGGTCTACCAGCCGTTCCTGGAATTCGCCGAAAGCATCCTGCCGCAGTCCGTGCTGCGCTCGGCCATCACCGCCGCCTATCGCCGGCCGGAAGAAGAGCTGCTGCCGCTGCTGCTGGAGCAGGCGCGCCTGCCCGCAGCCCAGGCCAAGGCCACCCACGAGCTGGCCCATCGCATCGCCGAGAAGCTACGCAACGCCAAGGGTGCAACCGGGCGCTCCGGAATGGTGCAGAGTCTGCTCCGCGAGTTCTCGCTGTCGTCCCAGGAAGGCGTGGCGCTGATGTGCCTGGCCGAAGCCCTGCTGCGCATTCCGGACAAGGGCACCCGTGATGCCCTGATCCGCGACAAGATCAGCACCGGCAACTGGCAGCCGCACCTGGGCAACAGCCCGTCGCTGTTCGTCAATGCCGCCACCTGGGGGCTGCTGCTGACCGGTCGCCTGGTGTCGACCCACAACGAAGCCGGCCTCACCAGCTCGCTCAATCGCCTCATCGGCAAGAGCGGCGAGCCGGTGATCCGCAAGGGCGTGGACATGGCCATGCGCCTAATGGGCGAGCAGTTCGTCACCGGCGAGACCATCGCCGAGGCCCTGGCCAACGCCAGCAAGTTCGAGGCGAAGGGCTTCCGCTACAGCTACGACATGCTGGGCGAGGCCGCCCTGACCGAGGCCGACGCGCGCCGCTACCTGGCCTCCTACGAGCAGGCCATCCATTCCATCGGCAAGGCCTCCCACGGTCGCGGCATCTACGAAGGCCCGGGCATCTCCATCAAGCTCTCGGCGCTGCATCCGCGCTACAGCCGCGCCCAGTACGACCGGGTGATGAGCGAACTCTACCCGCGCCTGCTGGAACTGACCCTGCTGGCCAAGCGCTACGACATCGGCCTGAACATCGACGCCGAGGAAGCCGATCGCCTGGAGATCTCCCTGGATCTGCTGGAGCGCCTGTCCTTCGAGCCGCAACTGGCCGGCTGGAACGGCATCGGCTTCGTCATCCAAGCCTACCAGAAGCGCTGCCCGCTGGTGATCGACTACCTGATCGACCTGGCCCGGCGCAGCCGTCGCCGCCTGATGATCCGCCTGGTCAAGGGCGCCTACTGGGACAGCGAGATCAAGCGCGCTCAGGTGGAAGGCCTGGAGGGCTATCCGGTCTATACCCGCAAGGTCTACACCGACGTGGCCTACCTGGCCTGCGCCCGCAAGCTGCTGGCCGCGCCGGAAGCCATCTACCCGCAATTCGCCACCCACAACGCCCACACCCTGGCCGCCATCTACCAGCTCGGCGGGCAGAACTACTATCCCGGCCAGTACGAATTCCAGTGCCTGCACGGCATGGGCGAGCCGCTGTACGAGCAGGTGGTGGGCAGCGTCAAGGACGGCAAGCTGGCGCGGCCGTGCCGCATCTATGCCCCGGTGGGCACCCACGAGACGCTGCTGGCCTACTTGGTCCGCCGCCTCCTGGAAAACGGCGCCAACACCTCCTTCGTCAACCGCATCGCCGACCACTCCATCTCCCTCGACGAGCTGGTGGCCGATCCGGTGGTGCAGATCGAGCAGCAGTCCACTAGTGAAGGCGCCATCGGCCTGCCGCATCCGCGCATTCCCCACCCGAGCGCCCTGTACGGCGCCGAGCGTTGCAATTCCAGCGGTCTGGACCTGTCCAGCGAGCACCGCCTGGGGTCGCTGTCGGCCGCGCTGCTGGCCAGTGGCAACACCGCCTGGGAAGCCCGTCCGCTGCTGGGTCGCGCCAGCGAGCCGTCGATTCCGCAACCGGTGCTCAATCCGGCCGATCGCCGCGATCGTGTCGGCCAGGTCAGCAACGCCACCCGCGCCGATGTCGACATCGCCCTGGAAGAGGCCCTGGCCGCCGCGCCCATCTGGCAATCCACCCCGCCCGAGCAGCGCGCCGCGGCCCTGGATCGCGCCGCCGAATTGATGGAGGCGCAGCTGCAGCCATTGATGGGCCTCTTGGTGCGCGAAGCTGGCAAGACCTACGCCAACGCCATCGCCGAGGTACGCGAGGCGGTGGATTTCCTGCGCTACTACGCCGCCTTGGTGCGCCGTGACTTCGCCAACGACAGCCACCGCCCCCTGGGTCCGGTGGTCTGCATCAGCCCCTGGAACTTCCCCCTGGCCATCTTCAGCGGCCAGATCGCCGCGGCCCTGGCCGCCGGCAATACCGTGTTGGCCAAGCCGGCCGAGCAGACTCCGCTGATCGCCGCCCAGGCCGTGCGTCTGTTGCTGGAAGCCGGCATCCCCGAGGGCGTGCTGCAACTGCTGCCGGGCGAGGGCTCCACCATCGGCGCCGCCCTGGTCAACGATGTACGGGTCAAGGGTGTGATGTTCACCGGCTCCACCGAGGTGGCCCAGATCCTGGCGCGCAACATCGCCGGACGCCTGGATGCCCAGGGCCGGCCGATTCCGCTGATCGCCGAGACCGGCGGCCAGAACGCCATGATCGTCGACTCCTCGGCGCTGGCCGAGCAGGTGGTAGCCGACGTGGTGGCCTCCGCCTTCGACAGCGCCGGTCAGCGCTGCTCGGCCCTGCGCGTGCTCTGCGTACAGGAGGACGTGGCCGATCGCGTGCTGGAGATGCTCAAGGGCGCCATGGCCGAATGCCGCCTGGGTAACCCGGAAAACCTGGCCATCGACATCGGCCCGGTGATCGACGGCGAGGCCAAGGCCACCATCGACAAGCACATCCAGACCCTGAGAGGCAAAGGCCGCCGGGTCCATCAGGGCGGTCGTGTCGAAGGCGACGCCATCCACCGCGGCACCTTCGTCATGCCCACCCTGATCGAGCTGGAGAGCTTGGCCGAACTGGGTCGCGAGGTCTTCGGGCCGGTGCTGCACGTGGTGCGCTATGGCCGCAAGGACCTGGATAAGGTGATCGACCAGATCAATGCCACCGGCTACGGCCTGACCTTTGGCGTCCACACCCGCATCGACGAGACCATCGCCAAGGTGATCGAGCGCGCCCATGCCGGCAACCTCTACGTCAATCGCAACATGGTCGGCGCGGTAGTCGGGGTGCAGCCCTTCGGCGGCGAAGGCCTCTCGGGCACCGGTCCCAAGGCGGGCGGTCCGCTCTACCTCTATCGCCTGCTCAGCACCCGTCCCGATGGCGATCCCGCCGTGGCCCTGGCCAAGGGCAGCACCGGCGAGACCGAATGGCAGGTGCGCGATGCCCTGCGCCAGCAGGCCGGCAATCCGCTGGGCGCCCTGCACGATTGGGCCAGGCAGCAAGGCCTGGGCGAGCTGGAGCAGGCCTGCCTGAGATTCGCCGAAGAGTCCCTGAGCGGCCTGACCCGCCTGCTGCCCGGTCCGACCGGTGAGCGCAACAGCTACAGCCTGCTGCCACGCAGCCGGGTGCTGTGCCTGGCGGCGGACGACAGCGATCTGCTGCTGCAACTGGCAGCGGTCATGGCGGTGGGCAGCACAGCGCTGATCGAGGAGGCCCATAAGGCCACGCTGAATCGCCTGCCGCAGGCTGTACGCTCGCGGGTGCAGGTAGCGGCCGACTGGCGCAAGGACGAGGTCGCCTTCGAAGCGGTCCTGCACCACGGCGATTCCGATCAGCTGCGCCAGGTCTGCCAGCAGGTGGCCAAGCGCAGTGGCCCCATCTTTGGTGTCCAGGGCCTGGCCCGTGGCGAGACTGCCATTCCGCTGGAACGCCTGCTTATCGAGCGCGCCCTGAGCGTGAACACGGCAGCGGCGGGGGGCAATGCGAGTCTGATGACCATCGGCTGAGGGAAGGTCGGGCGGAGCTGAATGCGGCGAAGTCCGACATTCGTGCAACCCTTGGGCTTCGACGATGGAGCTGTCTCAGCCCAACCTACGAAAGCTCATCGTAGGTTGGGCTGAGCGCAGCGAAGCCCAACAGCAGGCCATGGTCTCGTTCAGGTGAGACTCCAGCAGGACCTAATACTGCGCCCCATAGCCCTCCGGCTCCACTGGAAAGCCGCCGTCGTTCGCCGCGATCAGCTTGTTCAGACGTACCGGAATGGCCTTGGCCGCCGGTACCTTGCTGCCTTCGGCATGGTGCCAGAGCGGGATCAGGGCATTGCATTCAGGGTAGTAGCCGCCACAGGCGCCTTCCGGGATGTTGTAGGGCGTGACCCGCAGCGGTCCCACTTCGCGGCGTACGCCATCGTCGGCCACCGTCGACACCTGCACCTTGTCGCCTTCGGCCAGACCCAGGCGTTCGATGTCGTTGCGATTCATGAAGAGCACCGCCCGGGTGCCCTTCACGCCGCGGAAACGATCGTGATAGCCGTAGATGGTGGTGTTGAACTGGTCGTTGCTGCGCAGCGTCATCAGGGTCAGGACGTCCCGCCCACTCGCGGGCATGTCCGGATCCTCTTCCAGGCTGCGTGGCACGATGAGATTGGCCTTGCCGGTTTCGGTCTTCCATTCGCGCTTGGCTGCGGGCAGCGGGCGATGGAAGCCGCCTACCTCCCACATCCGCGCATTGAAGCCGTGGAAGATCTCCGGGAAGGAGAGGGCGATCTCGTCGCGGATCAGGGCATAGTCGGCCACCCAGGCATCCCAGGTGACCCTGGGGTTGTCCGGCAGGGTAGCCTTGGCCAGCCCGGCGACGATGGCTGGCTCGGACAGCAACTCGCCCTCGGGCGGCTCGGCCGCGCCGCGCCAGCCGTGGATGCAGCCGGTGCTGTCCTCGGTGCTATGGGCCTGTTCCACCTCGTTCTGGCGATCGATCTCGGTCCGCCCCAGGCAGGGCAGCAGATAGGCTTTGTCCGCCGGCACCAGATGATTGCGATTGAGCTTGGTGGCGATCTGTACCGACAGGCGCAGGGTGCGCCAGGCCGGTTCCATCAGGCTGGTCTCGGGAATGGCGCGCAGGAAGTTGCCACCCAGACCGATGAAGGCCTTTACCGAGCCGTCAAGGATGCCCTCGCAGGCTTCCACGGTGTTGCGGCCCTTGTCTTGCGGCGGGGCAAAGCCGAAACGCTCGCCCAGCTGCTTCAGCGGCGCCAGTTCCGGTTTCTCGGTGATACCCACGGTGCGCTGGCCCTGGACATTGGAATGCCCCCTGACCGGACAGATACCGGCACCAGGCTTGCCGAGGTTACCGCGCAGCAGCAGCAGGTTGGCCAGCATCTGGATGGTTTCCACCCCGTAGCGATGCTGGGTCAGCCCCATGCCATAGATACCGATGACCTTCTGGCAGCGGGCATAGACGGCGGCGGCCGCTTCCAGCGCGCTGCGGGTAAGACCCGACTGGCGCTCCAGCTGCGGCCACTCCTGGCGTTGCAGCCATTCACAGAAGTCGGCGAAGCCATGGCAGTGCTCGGCGATGAAGGCATGGTCGAGCACCGCGGCCTGGCCCTGTTCACGGGCCTGGTCATCGGCGGTCAGCAGCGCCTTGCACATGCCGGTAAGGGCCGCGAGGTCGCCACCCGGCTTGAGCTGATGGTACTGGGTGCTGATCTGGGTGGGATGGTCGGTCAGCATCTCCACCGGCGATTGCGGATTGACGAAGGTTTCCAGGCCGCGTTCGCGCAGGGGGTTGAAGGTGATGATGGGCGCGCCGCGTTTGCGTGCTTCCTGCAGGTCATGCAGCATCCGCGGGCTGTTGCTGCCCGGATTCTGACCAAAGAACAGCAGGCAGTCGGTCTGATCGAAGTCGTCGAGGGTCACGGTGCCCACGGTCACGCCGATGCTCTTGGGCAGGGCCACCGAGGTGCTCTCGTGGCACATGTTGGAACTGTCCGGCAGGTTGTTGGTGCCGTACAGGCGGGCATAGAGCTGATAGAGGTAGGAGGTCTCCAGCGCGGCGCGACCCGAGGCGTAGAAGATCACCGAGTCCGGATCCAGTGCCTTGAGCTCGGCACCGATGTCGGCGAAGGCCTCGGCCCAGCTCACCGGCCGATAACGGTCGCTGGCAGCGTCGTAGCGCAGGGGGTGGGTCAGGCGTCCGACCTCTTCCAGGTCATAGTCGCGCCAGCCGCGCAGTTCGGTGAGGGAATGGCCGGCAAAGAATTCCGGTCCGCATCTCTTGCTGGTGACCTCCCAGGCGGTGGCCTTGGCGCCGTTCTCGCAGAATTCCAGCGGATGAGGCTTGCCGGGCTTGGCCCAGGCGCAACTCACGCAGGCGAAGCCGCCGTGCTTGTTCTGCCTGGCCAGCAGGGCGCCGGACTTGAGCGGCACCCGTTCACGCAGGACGATCTCGGTCACCGAGCGCGCCGAGCCCCAGCCACCGGAGGGCGCATCGTAGCGTTCAACCTTGGGTTTGCCGATCTTGCTCATGGTGCGCCTCGTGTGACGGTCTGGCGATGTGCCTGTAGGTCATGGGACGGCGCGTCTGGCGGGAAGGTTCTGGCAGTCAGCCCGGCGGTGCGGCGAAGCCTAGTTGCCGCCAGCCTTCGTAGACCGCCACGGCCACGGTGTTGGACAGATTAAGGCTGCGGCGATTGGGCAGCATGGGCAGGCGCAGCCGCTGTTCGGGCGGCAGGGACTCCAGCACCTCGGCCGGCAGGCCGCGACTTTCCGGGCCGAACAGCAGGGCGTCGCCCGGCGCATAGGTGATCTCGGTGAAGGGATGGCTGGCCTTGGTGGTGAAGGCCAGCAGTCGGGGTGGCTGCAAATCTGCTATACAGGCCGCGAGGCTGGCATGGGTCCGCACGCTGGACCACTCGTGGTAGTCCAAGCCGGCGCGGCGCAATTTCTTGTCGTCCAGCGCGAAGCCCAGCGGCTCGATCAGATGCAGGCGGCAGCCGGTGATAGCGCACAGGCGAATGACGTTGCCGGTATTGGGCGGAATTTCCGGTTGGTAGAGGATGATGTCGAACATGAAGGGCAGGGCGCCTGGCAAAGCGCCTATGGTACTGCGCCGCCGTCGCGCCGTCGCGAGCGGGGTAGGGCGATGAACCTCTGGCGCCGGCTGGTCGACTGGCTGTTGCGCGAACAGCGCGCCCGCCGGGACGAGCTGGCGCGGGTGGAGGATCCCGACCTGCTCAAGGCCGAATGGCGGGGTCAGCGCCAGCGCCTGACCCTCTGGCTGGCCTCGGCGGCCCTGGGCGCCGGGCTGTTCGGCATGATCATTGGCCAACTGGTGTACCAGCGTACTCATCCCGATCCCTGGTCGTCCGAGGCTCGCCGCCCGGTCATCCTGGGGGTGGACAGTCGCCAGGAAGCCGGCCGCTTCGAATTGCTGATCACCGCCGATCGCTCGCTGTTCTACGAACGCTATCGCCCCGACGGCGCCCTCAGCCTGCGCCTGCCCCGCGCCCGCTGGGATGGTGGCGACCGCCAGGGCCGGGTGGTGCGACCGGGTGGCAGCTTTTCCTGGGCGGTGCGCCAGGACGGACAGGACCTGAAGATTTTGCTGGTAGGCGTCGGCGGCGCCCTGCAGGCCAGTGATCGTATCGTCGAGGAAGGCGAGGACTGGGTGCTCCACGTCGAGGTCCCGCTGACCCCCTGAAATGCCCCGTTATCAGGCAAAGGGCCGCTGGTTTGCACCAGGGCGGAACGGGATGTGGCGCTGGGTTGCCTTGGTGCTTCGTCTGCCACGGCCAAGCCCACGGCCAAGCCCATGGGCTTGGCCGTGGGGTGAAAAGCGCTCTAGCCTGGAGGTTTCAGCTTTTCGCAGACGAAAAAAAGAGGCCATCACACTGAGTGATGGCCTCGGGAAGAAAAGAGGGGATTCCCCAGCCTGCCTGTACCGAGGTCCCCAAAAGGGTAGTTACCTAGGATATTGCAGGAGGTGTGCCAAGTTTTGGTTTGGGTGTTTTAGGGGGCTTTGTTACCTGGGTTGAGCGTTAGCGAAGCCCAAACGTCTCGGGTTCGGGCTTAAGGCTGCCTCAGCTGATTATCGCAGTTTGCTGATCGTTTTATTTTCGCCCCCTCGGGCGAGTCACTTTTGCCAGTCGCGACTGAAAAAAGTGAGTCGCCCGGGTGGGCGAAACAAGAGGTACCAGCAGAGCACGATAACCAGCTGGGGCAGCCGGGTGTTGGGCTTCGCTATCGCTCAGCCCAACCTACAACGACTAGTCCTCCCCCTCCTCATCCGGCCCGTCCACCTTCATGCCCAGCTCCTTGATCTTGCGGGTCAGGGTGTTGCGACCCCAGCCCAGCAGGACGGCGGCATCGCGGCGGCGGCCGGCGGTGTGCTTGAGGGCGGTCTCGATCATGATGCGCTCGAAGGCCGGCACGGCGTTGTCCAGCAGGCTGGACTGACCGCGGGTGAGGGCCTGGTCGGCCCACTGGCGCAGCGCCTGCTCCCAGTTGGCGGCGGGGGCGGCGTCCTGGGGCTGGTTGAGCAGCTCCGGCGGCAGGTCGTCGATCAGCACCTCGCGGCTGGAGGCCATCACCGTGATCCAGCGGCAGGTGTTCTCCAGCTGGCGCACGTTGCCCTGCCAGGGCAGGCCCTTCATGTACTCCTCGGTCTCGCCGCGCAGGGTCTTGGGCTCCACGGCCAGCTCCTGAGCGGCGCGGGCGAGGAAGTGGCGGGCGAGGGCGGGGATGTCCTCGCGGCGATCGGCCAGGCGCGGGATATGGATGCGGATGACATTGAGGCGATGGAACAGGTCTTCGCGGAACTTGCCCTCGCGCACCAGGCCTTCGAGGTTCTGGTGGGTGGCGGCGATGATGCGCACGTCCACCTTGACCGGAGTATGGCCGCCGACGCGATAGAACTCGCCATCGGCCAGTACGCGCAGCAGGCGGGTCTGGGTGTCGGCCGGCATGTCGCCGATCTCGTCGAGGAACAGGGTGCCGCCGTCGGCCTGCTCGAAGCGGCCGCGACGCTGGGCGGCGGCGCCGGTGAAGGCGCCTTTCTCGTGGCCGAACAGCTCGGACTCCATCAGGTCCTTGGGGATGGCGGCCATGTTCAGGGCGATGAAGGGTGCCGCGGCGCGCGGACTGTGGCGGTGCAGGGCGTGGGCGACCAGCTCCTTGCCGGTACCGGATTCGCCGTTGATCAGCACCGTGATGTTGGAGTGCGAGAGGCGACCGATGGCGCGGAACACCTCCTGCATCGCCGGCGCCTCGCCGATGATCTCGGGGGTGCGGGTTAGGTGCGCCGGTTCAGCGAAGCCCTGCTGCTCCTGGGCGTGCTGCCCGGCGCGCTTGACCAGGGCCACGGCCTCGTCGACGTCGAAGGGCTTGGGCAGGTATTCGAAGGCGCCGCCCTGGTAGGAGGCCACGGCACTGTCCAGGTCGGAATGGGCGGTCATGATGATGACCGGCAGGCGTGGGTGCATCTCGCGGATGCGCGACAGCAGGTCCAGGCCACTGGTCCCCGGCATGCGGATGTCCGAGATCACCACGTCCGGCTGCTGGCGGCCGAGACGGGTCATGACGCTGTCGGCGCTGTCGAAGGCAACGGTGGTCATGCCCTCCTGTTGCAGGGCTTTTTCCAGGACCCAGCGGATGGAACGGTCGTCGTCGACGATCCAGACGGTCTCCTGACGGCTCATGCGTACTCCTCGTTATTCCAACGGCAGGAAGATGCTGAAGGCGGTGTGGCCAGGATGGCTTTCACACTCAATCAGCCCCTGGTGCTGGGTGATGATGTTCTGGGTGATGGCGAGCCCGAGGCCGGTGCCGTCGGGGCGACCGCTGACCATGGGATAGAAGATGGTTTCCTGCAGATCCTGGGGGATGCCCGGACCGTTGTCGGTGATCTCCACCTTGCACACCAGGCGATGGCGGTGGTGGCCGATGGTGAACTGGCGCAGGGTGCGGGTTCTCAGGGTCACCCGGCCCAGGCGCAGTTCGTTCTGCTGGGAGATGGCCTGCATGGCGTTGCGCACGATGTTGAGCACCGCCTGGATCATCTGCTCGCGGTCGATCAGCAGGTCGGGAATGCTCGGATCGTAGTCGCGCACCAGGTTGATCAGGCCCTGACTTTCCGCTTCCACCAGGCTGCAGACCCGTTCGAGCACCTCGTGGACGTTGGTGATGGCGAGCTTCGGCAGCTTGTTGGAGCCGAGCATGCGATCGACCAGATTTCGCAGCCGGTCGGCTTCCTCGATGATGACGTTGGTGTAGTCCTTGAGCGCCTCTTCCGGCAACTCGCGCGCCAGCAGCTGGGCCGCGCCGCGGATGCCGCCGAGGGGATTCTTGATCTCGTGGGCCAGGCCGCGCACCAGCAGCTTGGTGGTCTCCTGCTTGGAGATCTGCGCCTCTTCCTTGGTGATGCGCAGCAGGCGGTCGCGCGGATGGACTTCCAGCAGCAGCAGGGTGTTGTGGCGATCCAGGATCGGGGTCACCGCATAGTCCACCGTGAGGCTGTTGCCCGAGGTGGAGATCAGCAGCGCCTCGCGCTTGGTGAAGGGGTGGGCATGGTCCACCGCCTGACGCAGTGCCTGCAGGGCTTCGGGCGATTCGGTGAACAGCTCGCTGATGAACTGGCCATGGCTGCGCTGGCCGCTGATGGCCAGTAGCATCTCGGCCGCCGGATTCATGTACTCCAGGCGCAACTCCGCATCGAGCAGGATGACCGCGGTGGTGAGGTTGTCGAGCAGGAGTCGGTGGATGACGTCGGTAGGCATGAGGGGCCACAGCGCTATAGGGACGATAGGAAAATGCAAGAAGCAAACCAAGACGCCCCGAGTTAGGGCAGATGGCTGTAACGTGCACTAACAGCCGCCGCGCGACGGGCGGAACGAAACCATATTTGTATCAAGATGGTGCACAATGAAAAAGCGCACCAAATAGGTGCGCTAGAGGAAGGGTAGTCAGGATTTCCTGGGTTCGGGTGGTTTCAGGTCCAGTGGGCATTCCGGGCGCTTGCCCCAATCCTTGTCGCCGCAGGGATGGGCCAGGCGCTTCTGCTCCAGGGAGGGGCGGCGCAGGTGGAAGGGCTGCGCTGGCGTCCGCTCCAGCACCTTGCCATCGGCGGCGAGGATCTCCGCCACCAGGCTGTGGGTGCCGCGATCCAGGTTGCCCAGGGGAAATATCGGACTGTGCCCGGCACCGGCTTCCTTGTCGTCCAGCAGCAGCCGGTAGCTGTGCCCCGGCTGCAACGCCGGCTCGCTGACCAGGCTGACGATGAGCTGCCCTTCCTGATCGATCACCGTGGCATCGGGCTCGGGTACCAGGATGCGCAGCATCTGGTAGCGGAAGGGCGCTGTCTTGGCGGGCCTGGCCACCGGGGCGGCGGGTGTCGGACTCAGCTTGCGGGTCGGCTGGCCTTGCTGGTTGAGGTTGTTGGGCACCGTGAGCGGCACCTGGGTCGCCTTGACGCCCTTGGGGGGCTGGTCGGTGTAGACCCGATTGCCTTCCTTGTCGACATAGCTGTAGACCGCCGCCTGGACAGGCGGCAGCAGGCAGAGCAGCAGCAGGATCAGCAGCGGACGCATCAGCGGGCCGGGCTGTTGACGCTGATGCGCTGCACGGTCACGGTCTTCTCGGCACTGGTCTGGATCACCTCGCCGTTGCCGGAGAGCACCTGAGCCGCGAAGCGGTGCTCGCCGCGCTCCAGATTGGCCACGCCGAAGCGGGTGCTCTGGCCGGGGCTGCCATAGGGCGCACCGTCCACCAGCAATTGCAGCGACTGCCCCGGGCCCAGGGCCGGTTCCACGGCTACCCCCACCGAGAAGGTGCCGTTGTTGGCGCGGATGGCCTCATCGTCAGGCACATTGACTTCCAGACGGCTGAAGGCCGGGCCGGCAGGGGTCGCCGCCGCAGGCGCACTGGGGATGGGCGGCGCCGGTCGTGGATTGTCCACGGTGTTGGTGGGCGCCACCTGCACCGGCTTGGCATTGGCCGAGGGCTGGTCGCTGAATACCGTGTTGCCTTCGGCATCCACCGACTTGTAGATCGCGGCCTGGGCGGAGCAGGCGAGGCAGAGCAGACAGCAGGCAAGCAGGCGAGGCATGGCGGAATCTCGGCCGGGCGATGGAGATCAAGGGTAGCAGGCGCGTCGCCTGGGCAGGTAGGCAGCTCGGCCGCTCCGCGCTGGCGTCGGTCGCGGCGAATTTCCCAGGGCAAAAGAAAAGGCCTCCCGAAGGAGGCCTCTTTCAATTACCGCAGCGGGATCAGACGCTGTAGTACAGGTCGTATTCCAGCGGGTGCACGAAGGTACGCACCTTGATCTCTTCCTCGGACTTCAGCTCGATGTAGGCATCGATGAACTCGTCGGTGAAGACGCCGCCCTTGGTCAGGAACGCGCGACCGGCGTCCAGGGCTTCCAGGGCTTCCTTCAGGCTGCCGCAGACCTGCGGGATCTTCTTGCCTTCTTCCGGCGGCAGATCGTACAGGTTCTTGTCGGCGGCATCGCCGGGGTGGATCTTGTTCTGGATACCGTCCAGGCCGGCCATCAGCAGGGCGGCGAAGCACAGGTAGGGGTTGGCAGCCGGATCCGGGAAGCGGGCTTCGATGCGGCGGGCTTTCGGGCTCGACACATAGGGGATACGGATGGAGGCGGAGCGGTTACGGGCCGAGTAGGCCAGCATGACCGGAGCTTCGAAGCCGGGCACCAGACGCTTGTAGCTGTTGGTGGACGGGTTGGTGAAGCCGTTCAGCGCCTTGCCGTGCTTGATGATGCCGCCGATGAAGTACAGGGCGGTATCGGACAGGCCGGCATAGCCTTCGCCAGCGAAGGTGTTCTTGCCATCCTTGGAGATGGACATGTGCACGTGCATGCCGGAGCCGTTGTCGCCGTACAGGGGCTTGGGCATGAAGGTGGCGGTCTTGCCGTAGGCATCGGCCACGTTGTGCACGACGTACTTCAGGGTCTGGGTCTCGTCAGCCTTCTTGACCAGGGTGTTGAACTGCACACCGATCTCGTTCTGGCCAGCGGTCGCCACTTCGTGGTGGTGGACTTCCACGACCAGGCCCATCTCTTCCAGGGCGTTGCACATGGCGGTACGGATTTCGTGGTCGTGATCGACCGGCGGAACCGGGAAGTAGCCGCCCTTGACGCCCGGACGGTGGCCCTTGTTGCCGGACTCGAAGTCGGCATCGGTGTTCCAGGAGGCCTGCTCGGAGAAGATCTTGAACATGGAGCCGGAGATGTCCGACTTGAACTTCACTTCGTCGAAGATGAAGAACTCGGGCTCCGGGCCGACGAACACGGTGTCGCCGATGCCGGTGGACTTCAAGTATTCCTCGGCAGCGCGGGCGATACCACGGGGGTCGCGCTCATAGGGCTGCATGGTGGAGGGTTCGATGATGTCGCAGACCAGGATCAGGGTCGGCTCTTCGGTGAAGGGATCCAGAACGGCAGTGCTGTCGTCGGGCAGCAGGATCATGTCGGAGGCTTCGATGCCTTTCCAGCCGGCGATGGAGGAGCCGTCGAACATCTTGCCGTGGGCGAAGAAGTCTTCGTCCAGCGCGTCACGCGCCGGCATGGTGACGTGTTGCTGCTTGCCTTTGGTGTCGGTGAAGCGCAGGTCTACCCACTTCACGTCGTTTTCTTTGATCAGTTGAACAGCCTTCGACATGGTTTCCTCCAGAGGAATTTCGGCCGGGAGCGGTTGGCGGTACTCCCGGTATCAGCTGTGCCCTTGAGGGGCGCTTCCGTACTGCCTGGTCAGCGACCGGCGTTCCACGAAAAGCGCCCTATGCTGGCCCAGGGGCGGCTGCCTCACAAGAGAGCAAGTTGTATGCCAGTGCCCTCAAATGGGCTGGAGGCCCTTCCTGACGCCAGTCGTGCCGTTTTCAGGCCAATTAGTGACGTATCTACGCACCAAGTTGGTGCTTAAAAATTCATCACTGCACTCAAATGGCGCCTGAGGTGATTTTGTCGGCTGAATTCGAGTGCGTGATGGTTTTCAGGTATGATATTCGCCCTTTTCTTTCGCGTTACCCGCCCCCCGTTTCCCGCTCATGAAGCTCATTATCAAGGTCTTTCCGGAAATCACCATCAAGAGTCGCCCGGTGCGCAAGAATTTCATTCGCCAGCTGGTGAAGAACATTCGTGTCGTGCTGCGCGATCTGGATCCGGATGTCCGCGTGGAAGGGGTCTGGGACAACATCACCCTGGAGACCGCGCTCGCCGAGCCGCGGCTGCTGGCGGAGCTGAAGCAGCGGCTGGCCTGCACCCCTGGCATCGGCCAGTTCCTCGAGGTGCACGAGTATCCGCTGGGCGATTTCGACGCGATTCTCGAGTTGTGCGTACGCCACTTCGGCGAGCGGGTGCACGGCAAAATGTTCTCGGTGCGCTGCAAGCGTGCCGGTCGCCATGACTTCTCCTCGATGGACGTCGAGCGCCATGTCGGCGGTGGCCTGCGCGAACGCTGCGGCGGCGCCGGCATCGCCCTGAAGAATCCCGAGGTGAACGTCCGCCTGGAGATCCGTGACCAGCGGCTGTTCATCATCGACGAGCACCATGAAGGGCTGGGCGGTTATCCGCTGGGCGCCCTAGAGCAGGTGCTGGTGCTGATGTCCGGTGGTTTCGACTCCACCGTGGCCGCCTACCAGATGATGAGGCGCGGGATGGTCAGCCATTTCTGCTTTTTCAATCTCGGCGGGCGCGCCCACGAACTGGGCGTGATGGAAGTGGCCCACTATCTCTGGGAGAAGTATGGCCGCTCCCAGCGCGTGCTGTTCATCAGCGTGCCCTTCGAGGAAGTGGTAGGGCAGATCCTCACCCAGTGCGACGACAGCCACATGGGCGTGATCCTCAAGCGCATGATGCTGCGCGCTGCCAGTCGCATCGCCGAGCAGCTGCAGATCGAGGCGCTGGTGACCGGCGAAGCCGTCTCCCAGGTCTCCAGCCAGACCCTGACCAACCTGGCGGTGATCGACAAGGCCACCGATACCCTGGTGCTGCGCCCGCTGCTGGCCAGCCACAAGCAGGACATCATCGACACCGCCCAGCGCATCGGCACTGCCGACTTCGCCAAGCACATGCCCGAGTACTGCGGCATCATCTCGGTGAATCCCACCACCAAGGCCAAGGCCCTGCGGGTGGAGCACGAGGAAGGCAAGTTCGACCCGGCGGTGCTCGACGCCGCCCTGGAACGCACGCGCTTCATCACCGTCGACAAGGTGATCGAGGAATTGGGCAAGGACGTGCAGGTGGAAGAGGTGGACCAGCCGCTGCCCGGGCAGGTCGTGGTGGACATTCGCCATCCCGACGCCCAGGAAGACCTGCCGCTGGAGCTGCCCGGCATCGAGGTGCAGACCCTGCCGTTCTTCGCGCTGAACAGCCGTTTCAAGGAACTGGACGAGAATCGCCAGTACCTTCTCTATTGCGACCGCGGGGTGATGAGCCGGCTGCACGCCCATCACCTGCTCACCGAAGGGCACGCCAATGTGCGCGTTTATCGTCCGGCCTAAGCAGCCGGGCCTGCTGGGTGGCAGTATCCGCCACCGCCCTCCCGACCCCTTCTAGCCCTCCGGCCACGTACCGGTCGGCCGCGTTTCGCGCCTTTGCAATCTCCGGCTGTCAGCCTGCTGGCTGAAGCTCCTTCATTTCTATACCGAGAACACCACTGTGATCGAGAATCTACGCAACATCGCCATCATCGCGCACGTCGACCATGGCAAGACCACCCTCGTCGACAAGCTGCTGCGCCTTTCCGGCACCCTGGACCGCAAAGAAGCGGAAAACGAGCGGGTGATGGACAGCAACGACCAGGAAAAGGAACGTGGCATCACCATCCTGGCCAAGAACACCGCGCTGAAGTGGGGCGACTACAACATCAACATCGTCGACACCCCCGGCCACGCCGACTTCGGTGGCGAGGTGGAGCGCGTGATGTCCATGGTCGACTCCGTGCTGCTGGTGGTCGACGCCCAGGACGGCCCCATGCCGCAGACCCGCTTCGTGACCCAGAAGGCCTTCAAGGCCGGCCTGCGTCCGATCGTGGTGGTCAACAAGATCGACCGTCCCGGCGCGCGTCCGGACTGGGTCATCGACCAGATCTTCGACCTGTTCGACAACCTCGGCGCCACCGATGAGCAGCTGGACTTCCCGATCGTCTACGCCAGCGCCCTGAACGGCATCGCCGGTCTGGACCACGAGAAGATGGACGACAACATGGATGCCCTGTTCCAGGCCATCGTCGACCACGTGCCGGCCCCCCAGGTCGACCTGGAAGGTCCCTTCCAGATGCAGATCTCCCAGCTGGACTACAACAGCTTCCTCGGCGTGATCGGCATCGGCCGCATCGCCCGTGGCCGCATCAAGGCCAACACCCCGGTCGTCGCCATCAGCGATGACGGCAGCAAGCGCAACGGTCGTATCCTCAAGATCATGGGCCATTCCGGCCTGCAGCGCGTGGAAGTGGCCGAAGCCGAAGCCGGCGACATCGTCTGCGTCTCGGGCATGGACGAGCTGTTCATCTCCGACACCCTGTGCGATCCGCAGAACGTCGAAGCCCGCCCGCCGCTGACCGTCGACCAGCCCACCGTGAGCATGACCTTCCAGGTCAACGACTCGCCGTTCGCCGGTCGTGAAGGCAAGTTCGTCACCAGCCGCAACATCAAGGACCGGCTGGAGAAGGAACTGCTGCACAACGTGGCCCTGCGCGTCGAGCCGGGCGAGTCGGCCGAGAAGTTCAAGGTCTCCGGCCGTGGTGAGCTGCACCTGTCGGTACTGATCGAGAACATGCGCCGCGAAGGCTTCGAGATGGCCGTGGGCCGTCCGGAAGTGGTGATCATCGAGAAGGACGGCGTGAAGCAGGAGCCCTACGAGAACGTCTCCATCGACATCGAAGAGCAGCACCAGGGCTCGGTGATGGAGCAGATGGGTCTGCGCAAGGGCGATCTGACCAACATGATCCCCGACGGCAAGGGCCGTATCCGCCTGGAATACACCATCCCGGCGCGTGGCCTGATCGGCTTCCGTAACAACTTCCTGACCCTGACCTCGGGCAGCGGCATCCTGACCTCGACCTTCAGCCACTACGGCCCGATCAAGGCCGGCGAAGTGACCAACCGTCAGAATGGCGTGCTGGTGTCCATGGCCACCGGTACCGCCCTGACCTACTCGCTGGAAACCCTGCAGAGCCGCGGCAAGCTGTTCCTGGCGCCGGGCGACGAGATCTACGAAGGCCAGCTGTGCGGCATCAACAGCCGTGACAACGACCTGGTGCTCAACCCCACCAAGGGCAAGAAGCTGGACAACATGCGCGCCTCGGGCAAGGACGAAGTCATCGCCCTGGTGCCGCCGATCAAGTTCACCCTCGAGCAGGCGCTGGAATTCATCGCCGACGACGAGCTGGTGGAAGTGACGCCGAAGTCCATCCGTCTGCGCAAGAAGTACCTGAACGAGAACGACCGCAAGCGCTTCGAGCGTTCCAAGGTCTGATCCCGCCCGGGTAGTACAGGAAAGCGCCTTCGGGCGCTTTTTTGTTGGCTGTTTTTCAGCGCGTGCGACGCGCGGAGCCAGTGGCTCTGCTAGGTTTGGTCTCATGGCTGCGCCACTCCGGACGGCCTCCTTGCAGGATGCTGCCATGCTCAAGACCACCCTCGTCGCCACCTTCACCCTGACCGGTATTTCGGTTTCGCCACGGCTCAGGCCGCCGGTTGCGGCACGCCGCGCAATGCCTTCGATACCGTCTATTGCGCCAGCAACCTGTTCGCCCAGAGCGACAAGTCGCTGAACCAGACCTATGGCGAGCTGCGCAAGCAGCTTCCGGCCGCTCAGCAGGCCGTGCTCAAGCAAAGCCAGCTGGCCTGGATCAAGCAGCGCGACAGCCAGTGCGCCCGCGAGGAGGCCGATGGCTACTTCGTCAATCTGGACTGCGCCGTCAGCCTGACCGACAGCCGCCTGGAGGTGCTCAAGGAACGCCTGCGCGAGTGCGCTAGCACCGGTTGCGAGGCGAGCAAGCTGGGGCAGTGAGGTAGCTGGCGGGACAGGGATCTCGCCGTTCCCTCACCCCAACCCTCTCCCAGAGGGTGAGGGGCTATCCGAGCGGGCGCTCAGCGTCGTCGCCCGGAGAAAATCGTAGCGTGGAAAACGGCCTTAGCCTTTTCCACTGGGGGTTCGCTGGCCAGGGACCCTCACCCCAACCCTCTCCCAGAGAGAGGGGGACTATTCGAGTGGGCGCTCAGCGTCGTCGCCCCCATGAGCGCTACCACTGGTTAGCAGCAGACTCGCCAGTCATGGCGGGCCGCCCTGGTCGAACTATCGACAGCCGTCTGGCGTGCCGTCCAGACGGCATGAACGTCTTGCAGGTTTTTGTTCACACCCAGATACAACGTCACAAAAACCGTCTAGCGTGGCGGCTACACGCCCTGACGCGTGCTCCGATAACAACAATCAAGGATGCAGGCATGACATCTTTTCTCCGGCAACGCCTGCCGCTGGCCATCGCCCTGGCCACGGCGCTCGCGGCAACCGCCCAGGCGGCTCCCAATCCCTACAGTGGCTTCACCGTGTTCGGCGACAGCCTGCTTGATGCCGGGCAGTTTCCCGACACCGGGGTCAATGGTGCCAGCCTCAGATTCACCAACCGTGTCGGGCCGGGCTACAGCCCGGCCAGCGGCGCGGTGACCGGACCGGTGTCCTCGATGCTGCTCGGCCAGCAACTGGGCTTCGATGTCCGTACCCTGGACGCCTCCACCTCGCTGATCAATCAGCGGATCGGCCTGAGCGATGGCGACAACTGGGCCACGGGTGGCTACACCACGGCGCAGATCCGCGACTCCATCACCGCTCGCAACGGCTCGGTGGTGGCGGTGGGTGGCCTGACCCTGCGCAGCCGGGACGGCTACCTGCCCGGACTTGCCAGCCAGGGTCTGAGTCTGGATCCCAATACCCTGTTCTACATCAGCGGCGGGGGTAACGACTTCCTCCAGGGATTGGTCACCTCGCCGGCCACCGCGGCAGCCGCGGCCAATCGCCTGGGTGACGGCGTCGCTGCCCTGCAGCAGGCCGGCGCCCGCTACATGGTGGTCTGGCTGCTGCCCGACATCGGCCAGACCCCGGCCCTGGCCGGTTCGCCGCAACAGGCGGCCAGCTCGGCCCTGAGCCGGGTCTACAACCAGGCGCTGGTGGCGCGCCTGGCCGGCATCGACGCCGAGATCATCGGCCTCAACGTGCCCCAGTTGCTGGCCGAGGTGGTGGCCGAGCCGGGGCGCTATGGCCTGGCCAGCGGGCAGAATCTGACCGGCACCTGCTTCAGCGGCGACAGCTGCACCCGCAATACCACCTATGGCCTGGGCGCGGCGGCGGCCGACCCCAGCCAGCTGCTGTTCAACGATCGCGTCCACCCGACCATCACCGGCCAGCGGCTGATCGCCGACTACGCCTATTCGCTACTGGCCGCACCCTGGGAGGTCACCCTGCTGCCGGAGATGGCCCAGTCCACCCTCAGGGCGCACCAGGACGGCCTGCACCAGCGCTGGCTGGGCGACTGGCATGCCTGGCAGCCGGTAGGGCGCTGGCAGGGCTATGTGGATACCAGTGCGCGGCGCCTGGACGTCGACGACCAGCGCAGCACCGCCGGCGGCGATGGCAACGGCTACAGCCTGGACCTGGGCGGTAGCTATCGACTCAGCGAGGAATGGCGCCTTGGTGTTGCCGCCGGGGTCGCGCGGCAACACCTGGAACCCGGTGCGGCCGATTCCGACTATCGTCTCAACAGCTATCTGCTCAGCGCCTTCGCCCAGTACCAGGGCGAGCGCCTCTGGGGCGATCTCACCGCCACCGGTGGGCGGCTGGACTATGACGACCTGAGCCGGCGCTTCGCCCTCGGCCCGACCACCCGCAGCGAGCAGGGCGATACCGACGGCGATCTGCGCGCCCTCTCGGCGCGCCTGGGCTATGACCTGGCAGCGGCCGGCAGTCCCTGGCACCTGAGTCCCTATCTCAGCGCCGACTATGCCCGTGTCCAGGTGGATGGCTACCGGGAGCGCGGCAACGACGCCACGGCACTGGAATTCGACGACCAGTCGAGCACCTCGCGGCGGCTGGGGCTGGGTCTGCAGGGGCGCTGGCAACTCGCACCGGCTACGGCGCTGTTCGCCGATCTGGGCCGCGAGCGGGAATTCGCCGACGGCACTCGCGATGTGACCATGCTCCTGAACAGCGTGCCAGGCCTGGACTACACCCTGGACGGCTATCAGCCCGACAGCGACCGCACCCGCCTGAGTCTGGGCGTGGTCCAGCGGCTGACGCCGGAGCTGACCCTGCGCGGCGGCTACAGCTATGCCGGTGCGGGCGATACCCACCAGCAGGGCGTGGGCCTGGGCCTGTCGCTGGACTTCTAAGCGCCGCGATCCGGGCAATGCTCACTGCGATGATGTCAGTGGGCAGTGCCGCTAGACTCGGCTGGGATCGCCCAGCCGCTGAATCTGCCAGTCGCGCAATTCGTCCAGCCGCCGCGGCGGGCACACCAGAAAGCCCTGCAGGAGATCGCACCCGGCCTGCTGCAGGCAGAGCTGCTTGAGTTCGGTGTCCACGCCCTCGGCAATGACCTGGGCATCGCGGGCATGGCAGAAGGCGATGAGCGCAACCAGGCTGGCCTGGTTGCCGGGTTGGCTGAGACGCTCGACGATGAGCCGGTCGAACTTGATGGTGTCGGCCGGATAGTCGGTGACCTGCTGAATGGAGGTGTAGCCCACGCCGAAATCGTCGATGGCCACGCGAAAGCCCTCGGCGCGCAATTCGTGCAGCAGCCCCAGGGTGCGCTCGTTCAACTCGGCAGCGAAGGTCTCGGTGAATTCCAGTTCCAGGTGGGCCGGATCGACGCCGTGGTGGCGCACCCGCTCGCGCAGGTAGGGCACGATGTCGGCCTGATCCAGTTGCGCGGACGACAGGTTGACGGACAGCACCAGGTCGGTGCCCAGCACCTCTTGCAGCGCGGGATACTCGCGGCAGGCTTGGTCCACGACCCAGCGGTCGATCCAGCGGAAGTGCCCCTGGCGTTCGGCGATGGGGATGAATTCCGCCGGTGACACCGGGCCGAGGCGCGGCGAATTCCAGCGCAGCAGGGTTTCGGCGGAGCGCACCTGGCCGTTGCTGTCCACCGCCGGCATGTAGACGAGGTGGAATTCCTCGTCCGGATTCATCCGCCGCAGGTGCTCGTCCAGCAGATCCTGGCGGCGCTGGCGCGCGGCCAGTTCCGGGGTGAAATGCACCAGGCGATTGCCGCCTTCGTTCTTCGCCCGCTCCAGGGCCAGGTCGGCCTGGGCCAGCAGGTCGGCCAGATCCAGCGGCGCCTCGGGAGTCGCCAGGCCGATGCTCAGGGTCACCGCATAGCGACGTTCGCCCACCAGGGTGCCGTTGTCATAGTTCTGCTGCAGCTGCTGGCCCAGGGCGAGGGCATCGGTCGCCGCTGCCGGGCCGCGCAGCAGGATGGCAAATTCATCGCCCGCCAGGCGGGTAAACACCAGCTCGTTGCCGGCCTGATAGGCCTCGAGCTGTTGCTGGGTCTGCCGGGCCACGGCCTGCAGCAGTTCATCGCCTACCTCGTGGCTGAATCTGTCGTTCACCGACTTGAAATGGTCCAGGCCGAAATAGAGCAGGGAGATACGGCGACCGTCCGGCTTGCCCGCCAGCCAGGATTCGCCCATGAGCTGGAAATAGCGGCGGTTGCCGATCTGGGTGAGGACGTCGGTGCGCAAGGCCGTGCGCAATTGCGCCAGGATGGCCAGGTTGTTGTCGTGCAGGCGCTTCATGTTGGCGCCCAGGTGACCGATCTCGCCGGGTTCGTCGCCGGTTTCGAGCGCCTGGCGCTGGCCTTCCAGCACCTCCGTGAGCTGGCTGTCCAGGCGGGCGATGGGTTGGGTGATGTAGCGGCGGATCAGCACGATCAGCACCAGGATGCAGGCCAGGGTCACCAGCAGGCCGCCGCTGAAGTAGGCGATCGCCAGGCGGCGCAATTCCTTGTCCAGGCGTCCCGGGTCCGGGGTCAGGCGTACATAGAGATCAGGCGCCAACCGCTCGATGGCACTGAAGTCGCGGGTGCGGGTGAGCGGTGTCCGGCTGAATTCCAGGCGGGCGCCATAGCTCTGTTCCAGGCTGCGGCGCAGGGTCTCCATCCGGTCCGGGCTGACCGCCAGCTGCAGCGTCATCGCCAGGCCGCGCTGCCCCGGCAGGGGTGGCCCGGCGGTGCTGGGCAGTAGCGAGGTGGTCGCCACCAGCAGTGAACGTCCCTGCTCGTCGAGCAGATAGTCGCGCCGTTCCAGCGGACCGTTCGGCTCCCGGGCCAGGCGTGCGAGCAACTGGCGCTGGACACCGCTCAGCTGGGCGAAGGGATCGCCGCTGCGCTCGTAGTAGTAGGCCAGGCTGAGATCGGGGCGGGCGATCGCCAGGGAGATGTGGCTGGGTGCATCGTCGCCGGCCAGCTGGCGCACCGCCAGTTGCAGCTGGGTACCCAGGGCCTCGTTGCGATAGGGCACCTCGGTCTGCCGCAGGAAGTTGCCCAGGGCGGCGCTGTTGGACAGGGCATAGAGCAGGTTGCGGCTGAAGTGATCGTACTCGCGATAGGTGGTTTCCAGTGCCGCCAGGTCGTGGTTGAGCCGCGAACGTTCGAGGCCGATCACCGCCTCGCGCTGCACCGTGTAGCCCAGCCCCACCAGGGTCAGGCTGCAGAGCAGGGCGACCGGCAGGATCAGCAGCAGGGCGCGCCTATTGAGCGTCATGGCGACCTACCAGAGCGCTGCCGATGCGTTGCCGGGTCTGGAAGGTGTCGGGTGCACCTTCACGAAAGACCTGGCTGCGGGCAAGCACGTCGTCGGGGGGGAACAGGCTGGGATCCTGGCGCAGGTCTGCCGGCAGCAGGCGCAGGGCGCCGGCGTTGGGGGTCGCCAGGTGCAGTTCCTCGGTCGCCAGCACGGCGTTGCGCGGCTCGTTGAGGAAATCGATGAAGCGCCAGGCGGCCGCCTGGTGCCGGGAGCTGCTGAGCAGGGCCACGCAGTCCACCCATAGCAGGCTGCCTTCGCGGGGCGTGACGAAGCGCCAGGGCTGTCCGGGGGTCGCGGCATTGAGCAGGTGCTGGTCGCCGCTGTAGCCCAGGGCCAGTTCGAGGCGATCGCTGTAGGCCGGATTGCGCAGGGCGCTGACCACGTACTGATAGGTCAGCACCGCCGGGGCCTGGGCCTTGAGCAGGGCGAAGCTGCGTCGGAGCAGCTCGGGATCGTCGCTGTTGATGGCGGCGCCCAGGGTGATCAGGGGCGGTACCAGCAGATCGTCGTGGTCTTCGAGCATGGCGATATGGCCGTGCAGGGCCGGCTCCGGCTGCAGCAGCGGCTGCCAGGAAGAGGGCGCCTGGGCCAGGCGATCGCTGCGATAGAGCAGACCCAGGGTGCCCCAGACGTAGGGCACGGCATAGTCGCCGCAACTCTGGCGCCAGCGTGGATCGAGCTCGCGCAGATGCGGCAGGCGCTGGGGGTCGATGCGGGTCAGCAGGCCGTCCTGGCCGAGGCGGGTGGCGCTGACCTCGTTGATCACTACCAGGTCTAGATCGACATCGCCGCGCGCCAGGGTCGCGTCGCGCACGTCACTGCTGTCGAAATGGATTTCCTGCACGCTGGAATGGGCCTTGGCCCAGCGCTGCAGCAGGGTGCCGCTGAAGTAGCCTTCCCAGGTATAGAGCCGCAAGGACTCGGCAGCCGCCACGGGTGACGCGGGCAGCCCGGTAAGCACCAGGCTGCAGACAAGGGGGAGGCAGTAGCGCATGCGGACGACTCGGCGGCAAGGACTGACTTAACTAGGAGGGGCCGAAAGGCCCTGGCGTTCACCCCGGGAACGTCGAGGCTCTTGCCAGTCTAGGAGTCCGCTGGGTATTCGCCAGCCGCGGTGCCGTCTATCGCAGGTGTTGGGCCTTTCTCAGTTCTGCAGCGGTGCCACGCCGGCACGCTGATGGGCGCGGGTCCAGGGCTTCTGCTCGTCGGCGAATTTCACCGCCAGCCGTTCCAGCACCCGTTGCGTCGGGGCGTTGGTGCCGTGCAGCAGCAACAGGGGCAATAGCAGCAGGCTGGCGCCCAATGCGGCCTGGCGCGGTCTGAGGTTGACCTCCTGGCCCCGCAGCCGCCACAGCAGGCTGCCGCTGGCGGCGTAGCCGATGGGCAGGCCGGTCACCACTTCCGAGATCGAGTGATAGCCCAGCACCACCCGCGAGACGGCGATGAGCAGGGCGCACAGCGCGCCGAGGGCGGCTGCGCTCAGCCGCAGCGCCGGCCGCGCCCGGCTGGCCAGCAGCCAGCCGAGGACCGGCAGCACGCTGCCAACCAGCATGGAGTGGCCGCTGAAGCCGGTGAAGTCCAGGCGGGGGATGCCCAGGCCCCAGCCGAAGAAGGCGATCTTCGACAGGGCAACGCTGAGACCGGCGGCACCAAACAGCAGCAGCCAGAGCAGCGCCGCCCGCGCGGACAGACCGGCCAGCAGCCAGAGCGCGATCAGCACGGCGCAGGGAAGCATCACCGAAGAATCGCCGAAGTTGGTGATGAACAGCCACATGGATAAGCAGACTCCTGGGGAAGACGAGGCATTCTGACCATCAGATGCCCAGAGGTTGCATCGCGCGTGCCAGGCTGTGGACTGGCGCAAGAAAGCGCTGGGATCCCGCGTGCAGACCCAGAAAAAAGCCCCGGCACCAGCGGTGGCGGGGCTGTTTGCCGGGAGGCGGGTTACAGCCCGGCGGCGGCGCGCAGGGCGGCGGCGCGGTCGGTGCGTTCCCAGGTGAAGGTGGTGAAGGTGTCGTCGCCCACGGTGACTTCCTGCGGGTGGCGGCCGAAGTGGCCATAGGCCGCGGTGGCCTGGTACATCGGGTGCAGCAGGTCGAGCATGGTGGTGATGGCGTAGGGGCGCAGGTCGAAGTGCTCGCGCACCAGCTGCACGATCTTCTCATCGCTGATCTTGGCGGTGCCGAAGGTGTTGATCGAGATGGAGGTGGGCTGGGCCACGCCGATGGCGTAGGACACCTGGATCTCGCAACGCTCGGCCAGGCCGGCGGCGACGATGTTCTTGGCCACGTAGCGACCGGCGTAGGCGGCGCTGCGGTCGACCTTGGACGGGTCCTTGCCGGAGAAGGCGCCACCGCCGTGACGGGCCATGCCGCCGTAGCTGTCGACGATGATCTTGCGGCCGGTCAGACCGCAGTCACCCACCGGGCCGCCGATGATGAACTGGCCGGTCGGGTTGATGTGGAACTGGGTGTCCTTGTGCAGCAGCTCGGCGGGGATGACGTGCTTGACGATCAGCTCCATCACGGCTTCGCGCAGGTCGGCGTACTTGACCTCGGGATTGTGCTGGGTGGACAGCACGATGGCGTCGATGCCGACCACCTTGCCGCCGTCGTAGCGGCAGGTCACCTGGGACTTGGCGTCCGGACGCAGCCAGGGCAGCAGGCCCGACTTGCGTGCCTCGGCCTGACGTTCCACCAGGCGGTGGGAGAAGGTGATGGGCGCGGGCATCAGCACATCGGTCTCGTTGCAGGCATAGCCGAACATCAGGCCCTGGTCACCGGCGCCCTGGTCTTCCGGCTTGCTGCGATCGACGCCCTGGGCGATGTCCACCGACTGCTTGCCGATGATGTTGACGATGCCGCAGGTGGCGCCGTCGAAGCCCACGTCCGAGCTGTCGTAGCCGATGTCGACGATGACGTCGCGCACCAGTTGCTCCAGGTCGACCCAGGCGGAGGTGGTCACCTCACCGGCGACGATGGCCACACCGGTCTTGACCAGGGTCTCGCAGGCCACGCGGGCGTGCTTGTCCTGGGTGATGATGGCGTCGAGCACGGCATCGGAGATCTGGTCGGCGATCTTGTCCGGATGGCCTTCGGACACGGACTCGGAGGTGAACAGGGAATATTCGCTCATCGAATGGTTCCTAAATTACCAGGGGGTAGGGGCCCGCAGGCCGGTCGAGACAGCAGTTTCCTTGCTGGGACATGACGCCCTTGAGCGTCGGGTCCGCCCGCCACTGGCCAGTTGGCCTCATGACGGGGTGTTTCCCTGATCCGGGCGCGCGAACTGGCGCACCTGGATCTGAAAGCCGTTGCGCAGGCCGAGGTAGAGGCTTTCGCCCGCCTGCAGGCCGGCGGCCTGGGCCCAGCGCGCCAGTTCGTCCTGGTCGAAGCCCAGCCAGAGATCGCCACAGGCGGCGCGCGCCCAGGTCTGGTCGTGGGGACAGAGGTCGGTGATCACCAGGCTGCCACCCGGCGCCACGCGCCGGGCCAGTTGCTGCAGGGCTTCCGCCGGTGCGGCCAGATGGTGCAGGACCATGTTGAGGACCACGCAGTCGGCCGCGGGCAGCGGCTCGGCGAGGGCGTCGGCCAGTTGCAGTTCGACATGGGCGAGACCGTCGCGCTGGCAGCGCTGACGCGCCAGTTCGAGCATGGCCGGGCTGTTGTCCACCGCCACCACCCGGGCGAAGCGCCGCGCCAGGTCCGGCAGGAAGGCGCCGTCGCCCGGGCCCACTTCCAGGGCGCAGCCGCGCGGATCCAGGGCCAGGGCGTCCAGCAGGCTGAGCAGGCCGTCGCGATACTGCGGCAGGCTGGCGATGAGGTCCTGCTGGGCCTGGAATTTTTCCGCCACCCGGGCGAAGAAGTCGCGACTCACCGCCGCGCGCTGGGCATGCACCTCGCCGATCCGCGTCTGCACGGCGCCGGGCAGGGCCAGGCTGTCCACCTCTTCGAGCAGGGCGGCGTGCAGGGCGCCTCCCAGGCTGCCGGGACGCGGCAGGGCGCGGCGATAGAAGATGGCATTGCCCTCGCGGCGGGTGGCCACCAGCTGCGCCTGGGCCAGCACCTTGAGGTGGTGGCTGATGCCGGACTGGCCGGTGGCGAAGATCTGTGCCAGTTCCAGCACGCCGAAGGAGGCGCTGTGCAAGGCGCGCAGGACGTTCAGGCGCAGGGGATCGCCACCGGCCTTGCACAGGGCGGCTAGGGTGTCTCCTGGTTCCTGGCCGAGCGCCGGCACGCGTAGGGGATTCATGGGGCGCTAGTCTAGAGACCCGTCCCGAGCCTCGCAAGAAAAGCATCAAAAAGTTTTGATACTTGTCCGCAGCGGCTGGCCGCGCATACCTTCGCCGAGGAAGGTAAGATGCCGGGGCCTTTTGCTCAGCGGTCTTCGCGGCGTTGCGGTAACGATCGCGAGCCTCGCGCGTCCAACCTGCAGCCCCCTTCCAGGAGTGTCACCGGGTAACCCATGTCCGTTCAGCCACCCTCTCCTTCCGCGCCTGCTGCCGGCACGCGCCTGGTGATCTGCGAGCACTGCGATTCGGTGCATCGCCTCGAACCCCTCGCGGTGGGTGAGCGGGCGCATTGCCTGCGCTGTGGTGCCTTGCTCTATCGCGCCAGCCGGCTGGATATCCAGGGTCTGCTGGCGCTGGCGATCGCCGCGGCGGTGCTGTTCGTGATCGCCAATGTCGGGCCGATCCTGCAACTCAGCTTTCGCGGCCTGCACAGCGAGGCGACCCTGCTGGAATCGGTGGTCGCCATGAGTCGCGGCTTCGCCGGCCCCATGGCGCTGGTGGTGGCCATGACCCTGTTCGTGGTGCCGCTGCTGCAGATCGTCCTGCTGCTCTGGGTGCTCGGCTTCGCCCAGCTCGGCCGCCGCGCGCCCGGCTTCGCCACGGCCATGGTCACCCTGCATTACCTACGGCCCTGGAGCATGATCGAGGTCTTCGTGCTCGGCGCCCTGGTGGCGGTGATCAAGCTCGCCGGGCTGCTGCACGTGGTGGTGGGCCTGGGGCTGTTCGGCATGGTCGGGCTGATGGTGGTCCTCTTGATCATCGCCAAGCGCGACCTGCACCCGCTGTGGGACGCCGTCGGGGAGCGTGAGCCGTGACCGCGCCCCAGCTGCCGCCACGCGCCGACGAACTCGGCCTGTGCCTCTGCCACGTCTGCGGCAAGGTCTGCAGCGCGCCGCGCCGGCACAAGGCCGGCTGCCCGCGCTGCGGCTCGGCGCTGCACCGGCGCAAGCCGAACGTCTATGCCAAGACCTGGGCCTATCTGCTCGCCGCGCTGATCCTCTATATCCCGGCCAATACCCTGCCGGTGATGTTCACCGGTACCCTGGGCCGCGGCACGGAAAGCACCATCCTCGAAGGGGTGATCGAATTCTGGGAGAACGGCTCCTGGGGCGTCGCCCTGGTGATCTTCATCGCCAGCGTGGCGGTGCCCTCCATCAAGTTTCTGGTGCTCGGCACCCTGCTGGTGACCTGCCAGCGCCGCAGCGACTGGGCCACCGCCCAGCGTGCCCGGCTCTATCGCTTCGTCGAGCTGATCGGCTACTGGTCGATGCTCGACGTGATCGTGGTGGCCCTGGTCTCGGCACTGGTGCACTTCGGTGCCCTGAGTTCAGCGGCGCCGCGCCTGGGTATCGTGTTCTTTGGTTTCGTGGTGGTGCTGACGATGCTCGCCGCGATGAGTTTCGATCCCCGCTTGATCTGGGATGCAGAGGTGAACGATGACGGACAGGCATGAACCCGACGCCCTGGCGCCTACCCCCGAGGTACGCCGCAGTCGCTGGAGCGTATCGCTGATCTGGCTGGTGCCCATCGTGGCGGCCCTGATCGGGCTGTCCATGGTGATCCACAGCTGGGCCTCGCGCGGTCCGACCATCACGGTGACCTTTCTCACCGCCGAGGGCCTGGAAGCCGGCAAGACCCAGGTCAAGTACAAGAACGTGGTGATCGGCACCGTCAGCGACATCCAGCTGGCGCCGGATCGCAACCGGGTGATCACCACCATCGAGCTGGAAAAGTCCGCCGAGGGCTTCGCCACCAAGGACGCGCGCTTCTGGGTGGTGCGCCCGCGCTTCGGCGTCAATGGCGTCTCGGGGGTCGACACCCTGGTGTCGGGCGCCTTCATCGGCGCCGACATCGGCGATTCCAGCGAATCCCATCGCGACTTCCGCGGTCTGGAGCAGCCGCCGGCGCTGATCCACGGGGCCTCGGGCAAGAGATTCATCGTCACCGCCGACGACATCGGCTCGCTGGACGTCGGCTCGCCGGTCTATTACCGGCGCATCCAGGTTGGCCGGGTGGTGTCCTTCCACCTCAATCCGGATGGCAAGGGCGTCAGCGCCCAAGTCTTCATCGATTCGCCCTACGACCGCTTCGTCACCGCCAACAGCCGCTTCTGGAACGCCAGCGGCGTCGATGTCTCGCTCAGCGCCTCCGGGCTCAAGCTCAATACCCAGTCGCTGGCCACGGTGGTGGCGGGCGGCATCGCCTTCGTCACCCCGGAATGGCCGAAGGATCCGCAGGAGGCCCAGGAAGACCAGAGTTTCACCCTGTTCGACGACCAGACCAGCGCCCTGGCCCCGCCGGATGGCGAGCCCTTCTATGTACGGATGAGATTCCAGCAGTCGCTGCGCGGGCTGTCGACCGGAGCGCCGGTGGAATTCCTCGGCATGAACGTCGGCCGGGTGGTGTCCCTGGCCCCCGACTACGAGGACAGCCAGGATCGCTTCTCGCTGATCGTCGGCGCGGTCATCTATCCCCAGCGGCTGGGTGACGTCGGCAAGCGCATCGAGACCAAGGACCGCGACGGCAAGCTGTTCGCCGGCTGGGTGGCCCGTGGCCTGCGCGCCCAGGCCCGCACCGGCAACCTGCTGACCGGCCAGCTCTACATCTCCGTCGACTTCGTGCCCAATGCGCCCAAGGTCGCCTTCGATCCCCAGGCCAAGCCGCTGTCGATTCCCACCGTCACCGGCAGCTTCGATCGCCTGCAGGAGCAGATGGCCGGCATCGTCAACAAGATCGACAAGATCCCCTTCGATTCCATCGGCAAGAATCTCGACACCAGCCTGGCCCAGCTCGGCGGCACCCTCAAGCAGCTCAACGCCGGGGTCCTGCCGCAACTGACCACCACCCTGATGGGCGTGCAGCAGCTCACCGGCAGCGCCAGCCAGAGCCTGGGCGCCGATTCGCCGGTGCAGCAGAATCTGACCCAGACCCTCGAAGAGATGCAGCGCATGGCGCGTTCCCTGCGCGTGTTCGGCGACTACCTCGGTCGCCATCCGGAATCCCTGATCCGCGGTCTGGTGACCGATCCGCCGCCCAAGTTCGAGCCGGGCTCCCGCGATCCTGCCAAAGGAAAACTGCAATGAAGCGCCTGACCTGCCTGGCTCTGCCCCTGCTGCTGGCCGCCTGTTCATCCAAGGCGCCGCTCAACTACCACACCCTGACCAGCGCCGCGGAACCCGCGACCCAGGCGCGCACCGCGAATTTCCGCTTCGCCCTGCAGGGCGTCTCGGTCCCGCCGCAGGTGGATCAGCCACAACTGGTGGTCCGCCAGGGCGACGGCATCGCCCTGCTGGAGAACGAACGCTGGATCGCGCCCCTGGCCGACGAGGTGCGCAGCGCCCTGTCCGCCGACCTGTCCCGGGACCTCGGTACCCTAGACCTGGGCGATGCCCCGCGCGGCAGTGGTACCCCGGTGCTGCGCATCAAGGTGGATCTGCAGCGCTTCGATTCGCAGCCCGGGCGTGGCGTCCAGCAGGACGCGCTCTGGACCCTGCGCCTGGCCGAACCGGGCGGGGAGCGGGTGCTCACCTGTGGCAGCCGGATCAGCCAGCCCGCCGGCGGCTCCTATGCCGAGGTCGTGGCGGCGCACCGCCAGGCCCTGGCGACCCTGGCCAGGCGCATCGAACCGGTGGCACGCGCCTTCGTGGTCGACGGCGCGACGGTCTGCCCGGCGGGCTGAGGCGACCGCGCCGATTGCTGGAAGTGCCCTGGCTGGGCCAGAATAACGGCCCCTTCGCTCTGCCTCTGCCAGGAGACACCGCAATGCCCAGCCGTCGTGATCGAGCCAACGCCATCCGCGCCCTCAGCATGGATGCCGTGCAAAAGGCCAACAGTGGCCACCCCGGCGCCCCCATGGGCATGGCCGACATCGCCGAGGTGCTCTGGCACGATCAGCTCAAGCACAACCCTGGCAATCCCCTGTGGGCCGACCGCGACCGCTTCGTGCTGTCCAACGGCCACGGCTCCATGCTCATCTATTCGCTGCTGCACCTGTCCGGCTACGACCTGTCCATCGACGATCTGAAGAATTTCCGGCAGCTGCACAGCAAGACCCCGGGCCACCCCGAATACGGCTACGCCCCGGGTATCGAGACCACCACCGGCCCCCTGGGTCAGGGCATCGCCAACGCCGTGGGCTTCGCCCTGGCGGAAAAGGTCATGGCCGCCCAGTTCAACCGTGACGGCCACCGGATCGTCGACCACCACACCTACGCCTTCCTCGGCGATGGCTGCATGATGGAAGGCATCTCCCACGAGGTCTGCTCCCTGGCCGGCACCCTGGGCCTGTCCAAGCTGATCGCCTTCTACGACGACAACGGCATCTCCATCGATGGCGAGGTCGAAGGCTGGTTCACCGACGACACCCCCAAGCGCTTCGAGAGCTACGGCTGGCAGGTGATCCGCAACGTCGACGGCCATGACGCCGACGAGATCCAGACCGCCCTGGACACCGCGCGCAAGAGCGACAAGCCCACCCTGATCTGCTGCAAGACCGTGATCGGCTACGGCGCGCCGCACAAGCAGGGCAAGGAAGAGTGCCACGGTGCGCCGCTGGGCAACGACGAGATCCAGGCCGCCCGCGAGCTGCTCGGCTGGGCCCATGCGCCCTTCGAGATTCCCGCCGACATCTATGCCGAGTGGAGCGCCAAGGAGCGCGGCGCCGCCGCCGAGGCCGAGTGGAACGAGCGGTTCGCCGCCTACGCCCAGGCCCATCCGCAATTGGCCGCCGAGTTCAAGCGCCGCATGGCCGGTGATCTGCCCGCCGATTTCGCCGAGCGCGCCGCCGCCTTCATCCAGGACGTCGCCAGCAAGGGCGAGACCATCGCCAGCCGCAAGGCCAGCCAGAACGCCCTGCAGTTCTTTGGTCCGCTGCTGCCCGAACTGCTCGGCGGTTCCGCCGACCTGGCCGGCTCCAACCTGACCCTGTGGAAGGGCGCCCAGGGCGTCACCGCCGAAGACGCCAGCGGCAACTATGTCCACTACGGCGTGCGTGAATTCGGCATGAGCGCCATCATGAATGGCGTCGCCCTGCACGGCGGCCTGGTGCCCTATGGCGCCACCTTCCTGATGTTCATGGAATACGCCCGCAACGCGGTGCGCATGTCGGCGCTGATGAAGCAGCGGGTGCTCTATGTCTTCACCCACGACTCCATCGGTCTCGGCGAAGACGGCCCCACCCACCAGCCGGTGGAGCAACTGGCCTCGCTGCGCTACACCCCCAACCTGGACACCTGGCGTCCGGCCGACGCGGTGGAATCCGCCATCGCCTGGACCTCGGCCCTGGAGCGTCGCGACGGTCCCAGCGCGCTGATCTTCTCGCGCCAGAACCTGACCCACAGCGTGCGTGACGCCGCCACCCTGGGCAACGCCGCCCGTGGCGGCTACGTGCTCAAGGACTGCAACGGCGAACCCGAGCTGATCCTCATCGCCACCGGCTCCGAAGTCGGCCTGGCGGTGCAGGCCTATGACCGCCTGACCGCCGAAGGTCGCCAGGTGCGCGTGGTCTCCATGCCCAGCACCAGCGTCTTCGACCGCCAGAGTCCCGAGTACCGCCAGCAGGTCCTGCCGGTGGAAGTCGGCGCGCGCATCGCCATCGAGGCCGGCATCGCCGACTTCTGGTACAAGTACGTCGGTCTCGACGGTCGTATCATCGGCATGCACACCTACGGCGAATCCGCGCCGGCGGCGGCGCTGTTCGAGCACTTCGGCTTCACTCTGGACAACGTCCTGGCGGTGGCCGGCGAGTTGCTGGAAGACTGAATCCTGCTGCGGTAATCCGAAAAGCCACGCCCAGGCGTGGCTTTTTTGTGTCCGCGATTCGGAACGCGCTCAGGGATTCACCCGAATGCTCGGGCCAGCCAGGGTGACCCCGCCGGCATCCAGCTGCACAAAGCTGCCGCCGGTCCTGAGGGTGAGGCGGGCGCCGGCTTCCAGGACGATCTTCTGGCCACTATGCAGCCGGATCTCGCCACCGGCCTCGACCAGCAGGCTGCCGTCCAGCCGCAGCTGCTGACTCGTGTCGATGTCCAGGTGGTCGTCGGCGCGCACCTCGGTGCGGCGTTCGCCCCGGGTGATGCGGTGTTCCTCGGCGTGGAAGGTGCTGTAGCTGTTGCCCCGGATGCGCTGATGGCGCTCGTGGCCGATCTCGCTGCGGTGATCGTGGCCGATGCGTTCGTCCCAGTCGCGCTGGGCATGCACATGGATTTCCTCCTGGCCCTGGCGATCCTCGCTGCGAATTTCGTTGTAGCCGTGGCCCCCAGGGCTGCTCAGCGTCTTGAAGGTGCTGCGGGTCTGGTCCCTGGGCAGTTCCAGCGGCGGCCGCTGCTCGGCGTGGTACAGGCAGCCGATCACCAGCGGCTGATCGGGATCGCCTTCGAGAAAGCCGACCAACACCTCCATACCGATCCGCGGCAGGCTCAGGGCGCCGTGGCCGTTGCCGGCCCAGCCGCTGGCGACCCGCAGCCAGCAACTGCTGTGCTCATCCGCCTGGCCCTGGCGATCCCAGTGGAATTGCACCTTGATCCGGCCCAGCGCATCGCAATGGATGTCCTCGCCGGCCGGTCCGGTGACCACGGCGCTCTGGGCGCCCAGCAGCCGGGGTTTGGGATGGCGCAGGGGCAGACGGAAGGGCAGCGCCCACGGCCGCGCGACAAAGCTGTTGCGATAGCCCTGGGCGAAGCCGTCGGCCGGGATCCGGTCGGCAACGTCTTCCTCCAGGACCTGCGGCTGCCGGCCTTGGTGACGGATCTCGGTCAACAGCCAGAGCTGATTCCAGTCGGCACGCGGATGCTGTTCCAGCGGCAGGAAGTGCCCGCTCACCAGGCTGGGCTGGTCGCTCATGCCCTGGGCCTGGAGGACGTCGCCCCTCAGACGCTCCAGGCGCCGGCTGCTCAGGCGCTGCCCGCGTGCGCGATCGGTGAAGCGACCGGGAAAGCCATAGTCCTCCAGCGCGGGCTGGGCCGCGGCATCCGTACTGCTCTGCAGGCGCAGCCGAGGTTGCAGCGGATCGTGATCGCGCAGAAGGCTGGCGCTGCTGCGGATCTGCAGCGCGACCGCCAGGTGACTGATCGCGGGCTCGTCCGCCACCAGGCCGCTGCCAGGCCGATAGCGGGTGGCGCCCAGCTGCGCAAAGCCGGTGGCGTCATCGCCAAAGACCAGCACATGACCGTCGCGACGATGCTGGTGGTGAAAGTGCAGGCCCTCTTCCTCGCAGAGGCGGGTGAGAAAGGCCAGATCGCTCTCTCCGTACTGCACGCAGTAGGCGCGCGGCGGATAGCGCGTCGGCCCGAGGGCGAAGCGATAGTCGCCGTCGAGGATACCGTGCTCCTCAAGGAGCTGCGCCAGGATCTCGGGGACGCTGCGCCCCTGGAAGAGGCGGGAATTGACGCGGTGGGCCAGCTGGGCCAGGCGCGGCACCAGTTCAGCGCGATAGCGGGTCAGGCGCCGACCGGTATCGCCCTGGGCCACGGCGGCGAGCTGGCCGTGGATGCCCCGGTCACCCGGACCCAGGGCGAGAAAGGCGGAGCGCTGCAACAGTGAGTCCAGCGGCCAGTCCGGGCGCTCGCTGACCAGCTCGAGCTGGAAGCGATAGGGCTGGCCGATGGCTTCGTGGCCGTCGAAGGCAAGCACTTGGAAATCGTGGGCGACGCCATCCAGCGTCAGGGTGAAGGTCGGGGCAGTGGTTGCACTGGACATCGCATCGCATCCTTGCGAATGGAAAATTCCAGTTTGCGCTACAGGAGCGCACCGGCTCAAGCGCTGAAAGTCGCATGCTAGAGCTTTTTAACAGGCAGGTTCTGGCGCGGTGGCGGGCTAGGACGCCGCGAAGAGATCCCGTGGCGGTGGCAACGCGCCTTCCAGCTCCAGCAGGAATTGCTTGGTCGGCAGGCCGCCGCCAAAGCCGGTCAGGGCGCCGGACGCCCCTATCACCCGGTGGCAGGGCAGTACGATGGGCAGCGGATTGCGCCCGTTGGCGGCGCCCACCGCGCGCATCGCCTGGGGGCGGCCAAGGTGGCTGGCGAGTTGACCATAACTCCAGGTCTGGCCGTGGGGGATCTCCGCCAGGGCCTGCCAGACCGCCAGCTGGAAGGGGGTGCCGCGCGGTGCCAGGGGCAGCTCGAAGGTCTGGCGCTGGCCGGCGAAGTACTCGCCGAGCTGCATGCGGGCCAGGTCGAGGATCGGATGGTCGGCGGCGCTCCAGCTGGCGTCACGCTTGGCCAGGTAGCGATTCTCGGGAAACTCCACCACGCGCAGGCCGCTGTCGTCTGCGGCCAGAGTGAGCGTTCCTATGGGGCTGTCCAGCAGGCAGTAGGCGATCATCGGGGCGACTCCTTGGCGAGACGGGTGGGAACGGGTTCGGCGGGGGCGTCGGCGGGCGCCTTCCAGGTGGCTTCGCGCCAGACCTGCATCACGCCGTAGGCGCGCCAGGGGCGCCAGGCTTCGGCGCGGGCGTAGAGGGCCTTGGCGGTCAGGCGTTCGCCCGGAGGCGCCAGGCGCTTCTGCAGCACCAGGTCCTCCACCGGGCAGGCATCGGGATGGGCGAGGGCGCGCAGGGCGATGTACTGGGCGGTCCAGGGACCTATGCCCTTGAGGGCGATCCAGCGCCGGGCGAAGTCGTCCAGGGTGCGCCCGGTGTCGAAGTCCACCTCGCCGGCGCGCAGCGCTCTGGCCACCGTGCCGAGGGTACCGGCGCGGGCGCGGATCAGGCCGAGGCCGGTGAGGTCTTCCAGGGCGGCATCGGCCAGGGCGTCCACCGTGGGAAAGAAGTGGTGCAGACCGGCTGGCGGCCGACTGGCCTCGTGACCGGGCTCGCCCCAGGGGCGACCGAAGCGCTGCACCACCCGGGCGGTCATGGTGGTGGCCGCCACCACGCTGACCTGCTGGCCGATGACGGCGCGCACGGCGATCTCGAAGCCGTCCCAGCCACTGGGGAGGCGCAGGCCGGGCCGGCGCGCCACCAGTTCGGCCAGGGTCGGGTCGACGGAAAGGCCCTGGGCGATGGCTTCGGGATCGGCATCCAGATCGAACATGCGGCGGATGCGTGCCACTGCCGCCTGCAGTTCGCCGGGTGCGGCGCCGTGCAATTCCAGGCGCAGCGCCGGCGTGTCGGCGTCCCAGGCCGAGACGCGCAGCCAGCCCGGCTGTTCGGGCGTGCCGATCACCCGGGCGTAGCTGGTGTCGTCCAGCACCTCGACACCGGGCAGGGCGTGACCGCGGAGGAAATCCAGCTGGGCGTCGAAATCATAGGGCGGACGATAGGCCAGGCGCAGGACCAGCACCGGCGAAGCCGCGGCCTGACCCTTGCGCACCTGGCTGGGGGCCAGGTCGTAGGCATCGCGAAAGGCGGTGTTGAAGCGTCTGAGACTGCCGAAGCCGGCGGCCAGGGCCACCTCGGTGATCGGCAGCCGGGTCTCGCTGAGCAATTGCTTGGCGAACAGCAGCCGGCGGGTGGTGAGCACCGCCAGGGGCGCGGCGCCCAGGCGTTCGACGAACAGCCGGCGCAACTGGCGTTCGCTGAGATCGAGGCGGGCGGCGAGGGCGGGCAGACCGCCGTCCTCCAGGCCTTCGTCCATCAGGCGCAGGGCACGGGCCAGGGTAGCGTCGCCGCGTTGCCAGTGGCCGCCGGCAGGGGAGAGTTCCGGGCGGCATCTCAGGCAGGGGCGATAGCCGGCGGCCTCGGCGGCTGCGGCGCTGGGGTAGTAGCTGACGTTTTCCGGGCGTGGCGGTTGCGCCGGGCACACCGGTCGGCAATAGATGCCGGTGGTGAGCACCGCGGTGTAGAACAGGCCATCGAAACGCGGGTCCCGCGCCAGGCGGGCGCGTTCGAAGGCGGGAATATCGGGGAAGGCGTTCATGGCGGCAGGTTAGCACCGCCGGGGAGGGGCGACTGGCCGTTTTCGGACGGGACCGCTGAGGTAGAGAGTTATCGCGGCCGTGGGCGGGCAGTCTGATAGAGCAGCTGTGCTATCGCGGCCATGGGCCGCTCCTACAAAAGCAGCGCTGCCCTGTAGGAGCGGCCCATGGCCGCGATAAGCCGTGCTACTTATTAGCGTCGTAGCCTGGAAAACGGCGCAGTCTTTTCCGCTGGGGGCTTCGTCGCGAGGGGCGCCCTCACCCCAACCCTCTCCCAAGGGGAGGGGGGCTTGCCGGAGCAAGAGGCTGGCTCAGAAATTCCAATCCTCGTCTTCGGTACTCACCGCCTTGCCAATGACATAGGACGAACCCGAGCCGGAAAAGAAGTCGTGGTTCTCGTCGGCGCTGGGCGACAGGGCCGCCAGGATCGCCGGGCTGACGTCGGTCATGCTGCTGGGGAACAGCGCTTCGAAGCCCAGGTTCATCAGCGCCTTGTTGGCGTTGTAGTGGAGGAATTTCTTCACGTCCTCGCTCCAGCCGACGCTGTCGTAGAGGTCCTCGGTGTAGGCCACCTCGTTGTCATAGAGGTCCTGGAGCAGCTCGTAGGCGAAGTCCTTGACCTGCTGGCGGCGCTCCGGACTTTCCTTGGCCAGGGCCTGCTGGAATTTGTAGCCGATGTAGTAGCCGTGCACCGCCTCGTCGCGAATGATCAGGCGGATCAGATCGGCGGTATTGGTCAGTTTGGCGCGACTGGACCAGTACATCGGCAGGTAGAAGCCCGAATAGAAGAGAAAGGATTCCAGGAAGACGCTGGCCACCTTGCGCAGCAGCGGGTCCTCGGCGTGGTAGCGCTCGAGGATCAGCTCGGCCTTGGTCTGCAGATAGGGATTCTCTTCGCTCCAGCGATAGGCCTCGTCCACGTCCGGCGTCGAGCAGAGGGTGGAAAAGATCGAGCTGTAGGAGCGCGCGTGCACGGCTTCCATGAAACCGATGTTGGCGATCACCGCCTCTTCGTGGGGGGTGACGGCATCGGCCAGCAGGGTTGGCGCGCCCACGGCGTTCTGGATGGTGTCCAGCAGGGTCAGGCCGGTGAAGACGCGGATGGTCAGCTGCTGCTCCCTGGGCGTCAGGGTCGCCCAGGAGGGGATGTCGTTGGACAGCGGGATCTTTTCCGGCAGCCAGAAGTTGCCGGTCAGGCGGTTCCACACCTCCAGGTCCTTGTCGTCCTGCAGGCGGTTCCAGTTGATGGCGTTGATGAGCTTCAGGCGCGGCGCTTTGACGGATGCGTTCATGGCGATTTCCTCACAGGCTGCAGGACACGCAGCCCTGCACCTCGGTGCCTTCCAGGGCGGCCTGGCGCAGGCGGATGTAATAGAGCGTCTTGATGCCCTTCTTCCAGGCATGGATCTGCGCCCGGTTGATGTCGCGGGTGGTGGCGGTGTCGCGGAAGAACAGCGTCAGCGACAGCCCCTGGTCGACATGGCGGGTGGCCTCGGCATAGGTGTCGATGATCTTTTCCGGACCGATCTCGTAGGCATCCTGGTAATACTCCTGGTTATCGTCGGCCAGGTAGGGCGCCGGGTAGTAGACGCGACCCAGCTTGCCTTCCTTGCGGATCTCCACCTTGGCGACGATGGGATGGATGCTCGAGGTGGAGTGGTTGATATAGGAGATCGAGCCGGTGGGCGGGATGGCCTGGAGATTGCGGTTGAACAGCCCGTGCTGCATCACCGATGCCTTGAGTTCCTGCCAGTCGGTGCGGGTCGGCAGGCGGATGCCGGCGACCTCGAACAACTCGGCCACCCGGGGGGTACGGGGGGTGAAGTCGCCCTCTGTGTACTGGTCGAAATAGGCGCCGCTGGCGTACTTGGAGTCGGCAAAGCCCTGGAAGCTCTGGCCACGCTCGATGGCCAGGCGATTGGAAGCACGCACCGCATGGTAGGTCACGGTGTAGAAGTACAGGTTGGTGAAATCCAGGCCTTCCGCCGAGCCGTAGTGGATGTGCTCGCGGGCCAGGTAGCCGTGCAGATTCATCTGGCCCAGGCCGATGGCGTGGGAGGCGGCGTTGCCGGCGGCCACCGAGGGCACGCAGCGGATGTCGCTCATTTCCGAGACCGCGGTGAGGCCGCGGATGGCGGTCTCCACGGTGCGGCCCAGGTCCGGCGAATCCATGGTGCGAGCGATGTTCAGCGAACCCAGGTTGCAGGAGATGTCCTGGCCGATGTGCTCATAGCCCAGGTCTTCGTCGAAGCGGCTGGGGGTGTTGACCTGGAGGATCTCCGAGCAGAGGTTGCTCATGTTGATGCGCCCGGCGATGGGGTTGGCGCGATTCACCGTGTCTTCGAACATCAGGTAGGGATAGCCGGATTCGAACTGGATCTCCGCCAGGGTCTGGAAGAATTCCCGGGCATTGATCTTGCGCTTGCGGATGCGCGCGTCGGCCACCATCTCCGCGTATTTCTCGCTGACGCTGATATCGGCGAAGGGCACGCCATAGACCCGCTCCACGTCATAGGGCGAGAACAGATACATGTCGGCGTTGCGCTTGGCCAGCTCGAAGGTGATGTCCGGGATGACCACGCCGAGGGACAGGGTCTTGATGCGGATCTTCTCGTCGGCGTTCTCGCGCTTGGTGTCGAGGAATCTCAGGATGTCCGGGTGGTGGGCATTGAGGTAGACGGCCCCGGCGCCCTGGCGCGAACCCAGCTGGTTGGCATAGGAGAAGGCGTCTTCCAACAGCTTCATGATCGGGATGATGCCGGAGGACTGGTTCTCGATGCGCTTGATCGGCGCCCCGACCTCGCGCACGTTGCTCAGCAGGAAGGCCACGCCACCGCCGCGCTTGGAGAGCTGCAGCGCCGAATTCACGGCGCGGCCGATGGACTCCATGTTGTCTTCGATGCGCAGGAGGAAGCAGGACACCAGCTCGCCGCGCTGGCGCTTGCCGGCGTTGAGGAAGGTCGGGGTGGCCGGCTGGAAGCGGCCGCTGATCATCTCGTCCACCAGGGACTCGGCCAGCTGTTCGTCACCGCGCGCCAGACTCAGGGCGACCATGCACACCCGGTCTTCGTAGCGTTCCAGGTAGCGCTGGCCGTCGAAGGTCTTGAGGGTGTAGCTGGTGTAGTACTTGAAGGCGCCGAGAAAGCTCTGGAAACGGAATTTGTAGGCATAGGCGCGCTCGAACAGCGCCTTGACGAAGGCCGGCGCGTATTGCGCCAGCACCGCCGCCTCGTAGTAGCCCTTGTCCACCAGATAGCCGAGTTTCTCGTCCAGGTTATGGAAGAACACCGTGTTCTGGTTGACGTGCTGCAGGAAGTACTGCCGCGCCGCCTGGCGGTCCTTGTCGAGTTGCAGCTCGCCGTTGGGACCATAGAGATTGAGCATGGCGTTGAGTGCGTGATAGTCCGCGTCGCTGCCGGTCGGGGTCAGGCCTGCCGTTGCCAAAAGTCGTTCACTCCCGTGCGTACCCGGTCGACATCCTCCGTCGTGCCGAGCAATTCGAATTGGTAGAGCAGGGGCACCGCGCATTTCTGGGCGACGATGCGTCCACCCAGGCAGTAGCCCTCGCCGAAGTTGGTGTTGCCGGCGGCGATGACGCCGCGGATCAGGGCGCGATTGTGCGGATCGTTGAGAAAGTGGATCACCGGCTTGGGCACCGCGCCCTTGCTGCCGCCGCCGCCGTAGGTCGGCAAGACCAGGATGTAGGGCACGCGGGCCTTGAGCGGTTCGGCGGCGGGATCCTGGGGAATGCGCCGCGCCGGCAGCCCGAGTTTCTCGACGAATCTGTGGGTGTTCTCCGAGGTGCTGGAAAAATACAGCAGCTCGCCCATGGCCCCGGCCTCAGGCCACCAGCTGGCCGAGCTTGTCCGGGCGGAAGCCGGCCCAGTGGTCGTCACCGGCCACCACCACCGGCACCTGGCGATAGCCCAGGGATTCCACGGTCTGGCGCGCCTGGGCGTCCTGCTCGATATCCACCACCTGGTAGGTGATGCCCTGACGGTCCAGGGCACGGTAGGTGGCGTTGCACTGCACGCAGGCGGGCTTGCTGTAGATGGTGATGGTCATGGCTGACTCCTGTCCTTAATGGGGCGAATTCAAAGGAAAAAGCCTGACGCCAGCCGGCGTTTGCCAGGGCGGCGTGAGTCTTTTCCTTGGAGTTCGGCTTGGGCCTCAAGTTCGGTCCAGATACTACATATGGTGTTTTGCAATTTCTACAACACAACACGTAGGGTTTTTGATCTGGGTCATGCCTTTGATCTATCGCCCTCGGATGACGGTTTTTGCCCGGCCATGGGCTAAGCGCCAGGTAGCCCCGTAACCCCTGGCACTACCTGCATGGCTTCCCTGCAGACCGCGATCCGTTGTCGCTGCGGCAGGCATGCCAGGCCAGGCGGCGGATTTCTTTCCTGTCTGCCAAGGAGAGCGCCTTTTTGTAGTGCGAAAGTCGACCTGACTACCCTGGCGACTCCCATTCGTCGTCGAACCGCCGCATAATCGGCCTTTCGCTTGCGCCCGGGTCCGTTCACGCATGAGTTCCGCTCGCTATCGCCTCGCTCTCAACGGCTACGGTCGCATCGGTCGTTGCGTATTGCGTGCGCTGCACGAGCGCGGCGCGGCCAGCGAGCTCGCCATCGTCGCCCTCAACGATCTGGCCGACCGGCCCAGCCTGGAATACCTCACCCGCTTCGATTCCACCCATGGCCGCTTTCCCGGCCGGGTCGCGCTGGAGGGTGAGCGCCTGCGCATCGGCGAGCAGGCCCTGGAGATCCGCCGCGAAGCCGAGCCCGAGCGGGTGGACTGGCGGACGCTCGACGTCGATCTGGTGCTGGAGTGCTCCGGTGCCTTCAGCACCCGTGCCGAGGCCGGGCGCTTTCTCGCCGCCGGTGCGCCGCGGGTGCTGTTCTCCCAGCCCATGGTCAGCGAGACCGATGTGGACGCCACCGTGGTCTACGGGGTCAACCAGCAGGCCCTGCGCGGTGACGAGATGCTGGTCTCGAATGCCTCCTGCACCACCAACTGCAGCGTCCCGGTGCTGAAACTTTTGCACGAGACCCTGGGTCTGGAGTACGTCTCCATCACCACGATCCACTCGGCCATGAACGACCAGCCCGTGATCGACGCCTACCATGCCGAGGATCTGCGGCGGACGCGTTCGGCGTTCCAGTCGATCATCCCGGTGGCGACCGGCCTGGCGCGCGGCATCGAACGGTTGCTGCCCGAGCTCGGCGGGCGCATCCAGGCCCGCGCCGTGCGCGTACCCACGGTCAACGTCTCCTGCCTGGACATCACCTGTATCGTCGGCCGCGACACCACGGCGCCCGCCCTCAACACCCTGTTGCGTGACGCCGCCCGGAGCGGTCCCCTGGCCGGGCTGATCGACTACACCGAGTTGCCCCACGCCTCCTGCGATTTCAACCACGATCCCCATTCCGCTATCGTCGATGGCAGCCAGACCCGCGTTTCCGGCCCCCGGCTGGTCAATCTGCTGGTGTGGTTCGACAACGAATGGGGCTTCGCCAACCGCATGCTCGACGTCGCCGGCCATTGGCTGCGCATCGCCAAGCCCACCTGAAACAAGCACAACTAAGGGATTGCCTGTATGTCCGTGTTGAAAATGAGCGACCTCGATCTGAAGGGTAAGCGCGTCCTGATCCGCGAAGACCTCAACGTTCCGGTGAAGGAAGGCCAGATCAAGAGCGATGCCCGCCTGGTCGCCGCCCTGCCGACCCTCAAGCTGGCCCTGGAAAAGGGTGCCGCGGTGATCGTCTGCTCGCACCTGGGCCGTCCCACCGAGGGCGAATTCAGCGAGGAAAACAGCCTGGCACCGGTCGCCGCCTATCTGAGCAAGGCCCTGGGTCGTGACGTGCCACTGGTGAAGGACTATCTGAACGGCGTCCAGGTCGAGCCGGGTCAGCTGGTACTGCTGGAGAACGTGCGCTTCAACGTGGGCGAGAAAAAGAACGCCGACGACCTGGCGAAGCACTATGCCGCCCTGTGCGACATCTTCGTCATGGACGCCTTCGGCACCGCCCACCGCGCCGAGGGCTCGACCCACGGCGTGGCCAAGTTCGCCAAGGTTGCCGCGGCCGGTCCGCTGCTGGCCGGCGAGCTGGACGCCCTGGGCAAGGCGCTGGGCAATCCGGCCCGGCCGATGGCGGCCATCGTCGCCGGCTCCAAGGTCTCCACCAAGCTGGACGTGCTCAATTCCCTGGCGCAGATCTGTGATCAGCTGATCGTCGGCGGCGGCATCGCCAACACCTTCCTGGCCGCGGCCGGCTACAAGGTCGGCAAGTCGCTGTACGAAGCCGATCTGGTGGATACCGCCAAGGCCATCGCCGCCAAGGTCAGCGTGCCGCTGCCGGTGGACGTGGTGGTCGCCAAGGAATTCGCCGAGACCGCCGAAGCCGTCACCAAGTCGATCAACGACGTGGCCGACGACGACATGATCCTCGACATCGGCCCGGTCAGCGCCCAGCAATTCGCCGACCTGCTCAAATCGGCCAAGACCATCCTCTGGAACGGTCCGGTCGGCGTCTTCGAGTTCGACCAGTTCGGCGAAGGCACCCGCACCCTGGCCCAGGCCATCGCCGACAGCGACGCCTTCTCCATTGCCGGTGGTGGCGACACCCTGGCCGCCATCGACAAATACGGCATCGGCGAGAAGGTCTCCTATATCTCCACCGGGGGTGGCGCCTTCCTCGAATTCGTCGAGGGCAAGGTCCTGCCGGCCGTCGAAGTCCTCCAGCAACGCGCCCAGGAGTAATCGCCATGCGTACGCCGCTGCTCGTCTGTTCCGCTGTCCTGATGCTGGCCGGTTGCGCCGGTGGCAATGCCGACAAGGCCTGCGCGGTGTTCGCGCCGCCGCCCGCGGCGGCCGCCACGCCCACGGCGCAGAACGGCGAGCGCGTCGATACGCTCACCGGCAACGCCAGCCGTCCTGCCAGCGGTTGCGCCCAGTGAAGGGGCGCACGCTTGCCCTCGGGCTGCTGAGTCTCGCCCTGCTGGCCGGTTGCGCCGGCCGCGGCGCGCAGCAGACCGGCGGCTGGACCCACTGGGTCTGCGATTCCAAGGCGGCCTTCGACTGGCGCTATGTGGATCGCAGCCAGTCCATCGTCGACCTCAAGCTGGAAGGCGATGGCCTGATCCGCCATCTCAACCGCGAACCGGCCACCGATGGCCAGTCCTATACCGACGGGCTGGTGGCCTTACATATCCGCGGCGACCAGGGCCTCGTCTACTGGATCGCCAACAACGACCTCATCGGCCGCGGCTGCCGGACGCCTTGAACGGGCGAATGTCAGCTGAACCGATTAATCCAGGGCGGCCAGGGGTCGGCCGCTTGAACCCTGCCAGCCGCTCATGCAGGCTGGCGCCACCACCGCCTTTGTAGGGAGATAATCACCAATGGCACTCGTCAGCATGCGTCAGCTGCTGGATCACGCCGCCGAATTCGGCTACGGCGTTCCGGCCTTCAACGTCAACAACCTCGAGCAGATGCGCGCCATCATGGAAGCCGCCGACAAGACCGATTCGCCGGTCATCGTCCAGGCCTCCGCCGGTGCCCGTAAGTACGCCGGCGCTCCCTTCCTGCGTCACCTGATCCTGGCCGCGGTGGAAGAATTTCCGCACATCCCGGTGGTCATGCACCAGGACCACGGCACCACTCCCGACATCTGCCAGCGCTCGATCCAGCTGGGCTTCTCCTCGGTGATGATGGACGGCTCGCTGATGGCCGACGGCAAGACGCCGTCCGACTACGACTACAACGTGCGCGTCACCCAGCAGACCGTGGCCTTCGCCCATGCCTGCGGCGTGTCCGTGGAAGGCGAGCTGGGTTGCCTGGGCAGCCTGGAAACCGGCATGGCCGGTGAAGAAGACGGCGTGGGCGCCGAAGGCACCCTGGATCACAGCCAGCTGCTGACCGATCCGGAAGAGGCCGCCCAGTTCGTCAAGGCCACCAAGGTCGATGCCCTGGCCATCGCCATCGGCACCAGCCACGGCGCCTACAAGTTCACCAAGCCGCCGACCGGGGACACCCTGTCGATCCAGCGCATCAAGGAAATCCATGCGCGCATCCCGGACACCCACCTGGTCATGCACGGCTCCAGCTCGGTGCCCCAGGAGTGGCTGAAGATCATCAACGAGTACGGTGGCGACATCAAGGAAACCTACGGCGTGCCGGTCGAAGAGATCGTCGAAGGCATCAAGTACGGGGTCCGCAAGGTCAACATCGATACCGACCTGCGTCTGGCGTCCACCGGTGCCATCCGCGAGTTCATGGCCAAGAACCGTAGCGAGTTCGATCCGCGCAAGTACCTGGCCAAGACCGTGACCGCCATGCGCGAAGTCTGCATCGCCCGTTACGAAGCCTTCGGCACCGCCGGCCAGGCCTCCAAGATCAAGCCGATCTCCCTGGATGCCATGTTCGAGCGTTATGCCCGCGGCGAACTAGACCCCAAGGTCAACTGATCCCGGATCTAGAAAAGGCCCCGCAAGGGGCCTTTTTTTCGCCTGTCGATCGCCTGGAGCCCGAACGGCGGCGCGTTACCCCTTACCGCTCGGTTGCGGTCAGGACCTCTTCCATCCAGGCGACCATGGCGGCGCCGTCCATGCTCAGGCAGACCGTTACTAGCGGATTGCCGGACCAGCGCCCGTCCAGGTAGGCGCGACCCTCGGGGGCGAAGAAGGTCTGGCCTTCCGCCAGGCCTTCGGTGCCGACGCTGAGGTGACCGCGCGCGGTGTGGAACAGCTCGGGACGGCGCAGGTAGGCGAGGGCGCAGCTGTCATGGGGATGGCAGCCGTCGATGTCCTTCACGCTGCGGTAGAAGTCCGCATAGAAATCATAGCTGCGCGCGAGCACCTCACCGAGGGCGCCCTGGCGCGCCGCGATGCGCTGCAGGCGGGGCGGGTCGAGGACGGCGCGGTGGGTGGCGTCGAGGCCGACCAGGGTCAGTGGCCAGGGCGCGGCGAAGACCCGCGCGGCGGCATGGGGATCGGAAAAGATGTTGGCTTCGGCCACCGGCGTGACGTTGCCCGGCTCGACGATGGCGCCGCCCATCACCACCACCTCGCGGACGCGCTCGGCGACCGTGGGATCCAGCGCCAGGGCGAGGGCCAGGTTGCCCAGCGGCCCGACCGCCACAAGGGTGATCTCACCCGGTCGCAGACGGGTCTGCTCGACGATGAAACGCGCGGCGTCCAGGGCGTGGGCTGCCTGGCTCGGCGCGGGCAGCTGCTGATTGCCCAGGCCATCCTGGCCATGCACATGCAGGGCATGGTTGCCGGCCGGCTTGACCAGGGGTTCGGCGACACCCGCGGCGACGGGCGTGTCCCGGCCAGCCAGCTCGGTGAGCAGCAGGGCGTTGCGGGTCGCCGTGGTGACCGGCACGTTGCCGAAGGTTGTGGTCAGACCGATCACCTCGAAGGCGGGATCGGCAAACAGCAGGGCGATGGCCTGGGCGTCGTCCACGCCAGGATCGGTATCGAAGATGATGGGAAGGGACAAGAGGCTTTCTCCGGCTCAGATCTCTTCCCAGGCTACCCGAGGGGCGGCGCCCCTTGCTAGCTGGGCAGGTCCAACTCGCCCAATGCATCCGGCTGGTTGCGAAATGCGCGGGCGAAGACCTCGCGATTGCGGGCCATGAACAGCCCCAGGTCTTCGCACTGCTTTTCGGCAAGACCGGGTACGGCCTTGTCCAGCACGCTGGCGAGCGACTCGGCCAGCTCCAACATCTTGTCGTGACGATCGGCTTCGGCTTTATCCATGAACAGGCGCTCCGGATCTCGGCTGCTGCGATACAACACTTCGACGGCCATGCGTCACCTCGTTTCTGTATCTGGTTATATATACAGTAGTTGTCTTGCTGCGGGATTGCAAGGATTACCGCTCGGCGGTCAGCTGCCAGCCAGTCATGGCAATTTGCCAATCGTTCGACATTTCTGCGTGTCTTCGAATTTGCTTCGGGAAACTTAACAGCGGAAGGTTGTCTTTGAGTCTGGACCAAACGGGCACCGTTGCCCGCCTTCATCCGGATTATCTCCGGCTCACGGAACGAGACCGCCAATGCCTGCCATCTTTATCCGTCCGCTTATTGCCGTGCTCGACCTGTCTGGGTCGACCGAGGTGCGGGCGTGAGTTCGACCCTCGTCATCCTGGCCATCACCGTCGCCAGCTTCCTGCTGGGGTTCCTGCGCGACCTGCTGATCGCCCGCCAATTCGGCGTGAGCTGGGAAGCCGACCTGATCTTCGTCGCGCTCATCCTGCCGGTGTTCTTCGAGAGCTTCTTCGGCCTCGCCCTGCGCGATGCCATGATTCCCTATCTGCAACGCATCCGTGATCGCTGCAACGCCCAGTACGAGCAGGTCGGTCGCTGGCTGTACTGGCGCATCGGCCTGTTCGGCATGCTGCTGTCGGTGATCGGCGTCCTCGCCAGTCCCTGGCTGATGCATGCCCTGGCCCCGGGCTGGAGCGATGAGCAGATCGAGACCGGCAAGCTGGTCTTCGCCGTCGGCACCCTGCTGATCTGCGTGCAGGCCATCCTCTATTGCCAGGGCGCGCTGCTCAACCTGGATCGCATCTTCATCCTGCCGATGACCCGCACCCTGATGCTCAATCTGGGCGCCATCCTGGCCATCGTCATCCTGCAGCCGAGTGGCATCGCGCTGTTCACCGGCATGCTGCTGCCCCAGGTGCTGCTGATCGTCATCCAGCACCGGCGGCTGGGCTATCTCAGCCAGCGCTCGGTAGCCTTCGAGAAGCCCGAGGGCAGTCCCTTCGCCGTGACCTTCGCGCCGGTGCTGCTCGCCGCGGGCGCCCAGCAGGGCTGCATGCTGGCGGAGCGCTTCTTCGCCTCGCTGCTGGCCGAAGGCAATATCACCATGCTGTCCTTCTCCTACCGCATCGTGACCATTCCGCTGACGCTCTATGCGCTGTCCATCCTGGCGATGATCTTTCCCGAGCTGACCCGCAGCTGGAACGAGGGCAATGTCGACAAGTACAGCGCGCTGATGCGCAAGGCGCTGCTCGGCACCCTGCTGTTCCTGGTGCCGGCCGCCGTGGTGCTGTTCAGCTACTCGGAGCCAGTGGTCAAGGTACTGCTGGAGCGTGGAGCCTTTGGCGCCGAGCAGAGCGCGGCGACCGCCACCCTGGTGGTGGCCTATGCCCTCGGCCTGCCCTGGATGGGCCTGGCCCTGCTGTGGGGGCGTGCCCTGCTGTCGCAGCAGCGCGCCCGCACCTTCCTTTACACCACCCTGGCCAGCTCCTTCATCACCGTGACGCTGGACGCTGTCCTCTACCAGCCGTTCGGCGCCCAGGGGCTGGCCTATTCCTTTACCACCGGGGCCTTCCTGCAGGCCGTGTTCATGGCGCTGGCGCTTTATCGCCACGCCCTGGCCGGACTGCATCTGTCACTGCTGCTGCGCTGGTTCAGCGCTGGCAGTGCGGTGGCCCTGCTGACTTTCCTGTTGCCCAAGCCGGTCGGCCTGCTGGAGCTGATCGTCAGCATCAGCGTGGCGATGCTGGGCTTCCTGGTGCTGTTGCTGGCGCTGGGCGAACGTGACCTGTTCCGCCGTGGCTATTGGGCGCGCGGTGCTGACGGTGCGGGGCGCGCAGAACCGACGAGTTGAATCGCCGTCACGGTACGGTTAGGAAAAAGGTGGCGATCTGCGGCCATTGGTCGCTATCTGTTACGAAGTCATGAATTTTTGATTTGGCTTCGAGTCGCACGGAAAGATTGATCCCAGTCATAGAATTTCTGATGGAAGCGGTTTTTCCATTTGCAAGAGATCGGACACGCAGTTGGGGTCGGCACTTCGCATGGTGGTCTTGCTCGCCACCGACATTCTCTTTGAAAGGAATCGATCCTATGTCTTCCCAATCCCCTGTCACCCGTATCGGCATCGTCGGTACCGGCATGATCTCGCGCTGCCTGGCCCGGCTCATCAGCCGTCACTATGACGACATGACCGTGACCCGCGTCCTGACCCGCCGGCCCATCGCCACGGTTACCGACTATCCGCTGACCGAGGCGCTCACCCAGTCGGTGGCGGATCTCGTCGATCATTGCGATCTGCTGGTGGAATGCAGTGGCGACCCCTACCACGGTACCGAGATCATCGAGCGCGCCTTCGAGGCCGGCATCAAGGTGGTCACCATCAATGCCGAACTGCAGGTGACGACCGGTTCCTACCTGGCCGGCAAGGGGTTCCTGACCGAGGCCGAGGGCGACCAGCCGGGTTCGCTGGCGGCACTGCACGAAGAAGCCGTGCAGATGGGCTTCAAGCCGCTGGTCTACGGCAACATGAAGGGCTATCTGAACCATAATCCGACGCCGGAAGACATGGCCTACTGGTCCGCGCGCCAGGGCACCAGCGTCGACCAGACCACCTCCTTCACCGATGGCACCAAGGTGCAGATCGAGCAGGTGGTGGTGGGCAACAACTATGGTGCCACCATCACCCGCCAGGGTCTGGAAGGCCTCAACTCGACCAACCTGCAGGACAGCGCGAATATCCTGGCGCAGATGGCCGAGCAACTGGGCACGCCCATCGTCGACTACGTGATTCCGAGCGGCTACTCCGCGGGTGGCGTCTTCGTCGTCGGTCGCCATGACGAAGACCAGGCCGGCGCCATAGAATACTTCAAGCTGGGCAAGGGGCCGTACTATGTCCTGGTACGCCCCTTCCACCTGTGCTCCCTGGAAGTCGGCAAGACCCTGCGTCGCGTGATCGCCGGCGGCAAGATCCTGCTCAACAACTCCACCACGCCGACCCTGAGCGTGGCTGCCATCATGAAGAAGCCCATGGCGGCTGGCGACATCATCGAGCGCGGCATCGGTGGCTACAGCGTGCGCGGCGAAGCGGTGAAGATCGCCGAGTGCCCGGATCACCTGCCGATCGGCCTGCTCAAGCACAGCGTGCTGAAGCGGGCCATGGAGCCGGGTCAGATCGTCACCTTCGACGACGTCGAACTGACGCCCAGCCGCGCCCTGGACATCGTCCTGCAGCAGCACCGTGAGGCGATCCATCGCCAGCTGCTGGACACCCAGCTGAGCGAGGCGGCCTGGAACGCGACGGCCGATCTGGCACCGGTGGCTCTGCCCAAGGCGGTAGGGGCGGTCCTGTCCTGATTCCGCTGATGCGGGAAGCGAAGGGGCCCTGAGGGCCCCTTTTTCATTTCCCGCCGCTGGCGGCGGCGCGGAGGCGGGCGACGGTCGCGGGCAATTCGTCCATGTGGGCGATCAGGGCGGTGACGCCCAGGGCGCTCAGGGTCTCGCCGTGGCTCGGCGGAATATGGCTGGCACCGGTGAAGCCGATTACGCGCATGCCGGCGGCCAGGGCCGCGCGCACGCCGGTGGCACTGTCTTCGATCACCAGGCAGCGCTCCGGCGCGACGCCCAGGGTCCTGGCCGCGAGCAGATAGACATCGGGTGCCGGCTTGGGCTGGGCGACCATGTCGGCGCTGAAGATGTGGCCCGCTACCCGCGCCACCAGATCGGCCCGGCGGACCGAGGATTCGACGCTGTGCCTGAGGCTGTTGGAGGCGACCGCCAGCGGCAGGTCGATGCTCTCCAGGGCACGCTTCACCCCGGGAATGGGCTCGACGCTGGTGGCGATCAGCGTTTCCGCCTGGGCACGCAGGTCGCTGAACAGTGCCGGCGGCAGGGTGATGCCGAAGCGCTGTTCGACCAGGGCGAAGATGTCCCGGGTGGTCAGGCCGAAGGTGCCGTGCAGCAGGGCCTCGAGTTCGGCGCGCGGTGCATGGGCGGCCAGGCCGTCGAGGACGACCCGTTCGGCGAGGATTTCACTGTCGACCAGCACGCCATCGCAATCGCTGATCAGCAGTTCCACAGGGGTGACGTTCATCGGTATTCCTTGCAGGGGGAGTTCAGGGCTGGGCAACGGACCCGAGCCCCTTCGAGAGCTGCGGCAGACGGCGGCGAAGCAGTCTGGCTGCGGTTTTGCGGGGCTGTCCGGGTGGTCGAAAACCGGCTCGACAGTACCTTGCGCGAGGTGACAAGACAGCCCTTGTCAAAAAGGATTTCGCCCTCCGGAGGGTAATCGCTTTCCAGAAAAATATGGCGTAGAGTTCGAGAACTGTGTTTGCTTGGGTCGCCGTCGATCGTGACCTGAGGCGGTAGGCTCTTCGTCCACCCCTTGCTGCTCGATTCTTGTTACTCCTTGCAACTCAGTACCGGGCGCCTGGTCAATGCAACGCATTACCGCGCCAGCCAGTGTCAATAACAAACTCGTGATTCCAAGGAGCAACACCCGTCATGTCGAATCGTCAGAACGGTACCGTCAAGTGGTTCAACGAAACCAAAGGCTATGGCTTCATCACTCCCGAGAGCGGTCCGGACGTGTTCGTGCACTTCCGCGCCATCGAAGGCACTGGTTTCAAGACCCTGGCTGAAGGCCAGAAGGTCAGCTTCGAAGTCGTGCAAGGCCAGAAGGGCATGCAGGCAGAGCGCGTACAGGTCGTCTGACACCTGACAGCGCCCGAAGCTCACGAAAAACCCCGGCCAGGCCGGGGTTTTTCGTTTCTGCCCGTTGGTCCGGCGCGGCCGGCCGCCTCACTCCACGTTCTGCGCGCTCTTTTCCGGCTCGGTCGCCAGCGGCTTGACCCGCCGGCCGGTCTCGCGCGAAGCCTGCAGGAAGATCGCCGCCGCCAGCATCGACAGGGCGCCGACGCTGAGAAAGGTCGCGCGAAAGGCGGACAGCACCTCGGTGTCGCCATAGTCGTCTTGGAAACCGCCCAGCAGGGCGGCGGCGCAGGCGACGCCAAAGCTCATGGCCAGCTGCATCACCACCGACAGCAGGCTGTTGCCGCTGGCCGCCTGCTGGTCGTGCAGGTCGATGAGGGTGATGGTGTTCATGGCGGTGAACTGCATGGAATTCACCGCGCCGAGGATACCCAGGTGGATGAGCAGCCAGATGAAGGGCGTGCCAGGGCCGATCAGGGCGAGACTGGCGATCAGGCACCCCAGCAGCAGGGTGTTGCCCACCAGCAGGCGCCGATAGCCGAGCCGCCCGATCAGCGGGCCGGCGATGGGCTTGGCCAGCATCGCCGACAGCGCCAGGGGCATCATCAGCAGACCGGCCTGGGTCGGCGAATAGCCGAGGCCCACCTGGAACAGCAGCGGGATGAGAAAGGGCAGGGCGCCACTGCCGAGGCGGGCGAAGAGATTGCCAAAGATGCCCACCGCGAAGCTGCGGATGCGAAACAGCTCGGCGGAGAACAGCGGCTGGTCGTGGTGCAGGGCGCGCAACCAGTAGGCGACCATGCAGGCCATGCCGCCCATCAGCAGCAGCACCACCCGCACATGGGGCAGGTGCAGTTCGCCGAGGCCTTCCAGGGCGACGCTGATGAGGATCATAGCGGTGCCGAAGAGCAGGAAGCCCAGGCCGTCGAAGCGCTGCGGGAGGGGGCTGCGCAGATCCGGCAGCAGGCGGCGGGTGGCCAGGCAGCCGAGGATGCCCACCGGCAGGTTGATCAGGAAGATCCAGTGCCAGGACACGGCCTCCACCAGCCAGCCGCCCAGTGCCGGGCCCGCCAGAGGACCGATTAGGCCGGGAATGGTGATGAAGCTGAGGATGCGCACCAGCTCGCTGCGCGGATAGACGCGCAGGATCACCAGGCGCCCCACCGGCAGCATCAGCGAACCCCCGAGTCCCTGGATGACCCGGGCGGCGATCAGCAGGTTGAGGCTGGGCGCCAGGGCGCAGAGCAGCGAGCCAAAGGTGAAGAGGGCGATGGCGGTGAAGAAGACGCGGCGACTGCCGAAGCGATCTGAGATCCAGCCCGAGGCCGGAATCAGCAGCGCGACGGTGAGCAGATAGGCGATCACCACCCCCTGCATGCGCAGCGGATTCTCGCCGAGGTCGGCGGCCATGCGCGGCAGGGCGGTGTTGACGATGGTCGCGTCCAGCGACTGCATGAAGAAGGCGACGGCGATCAGCCAGGGAAGCCAGCGGGTCGTGGTGGTATCCAGGGTCGGGGAGGGCATGGGAGATCCTTGTCGAGACAGCCGACTACCCGCTCTCTGACTGTCTGCACGCGGCAGGGTGCCCCGCTCGATCAGCGTGAGCGGGAATCTAGCAGCGCCTCGATCCGCTGGTCCTTCTCTGCCCAGAGCGTGCTGACCCACTGCTGGAAGCCTGCGCGAAATTCCGCATCTTCGCTGTAGTCACCCGCCCAGCGCGCCGGATCCAGAGGTCGTGCGCGAATATCGATGATAACGCGTTTGACGCGGCCGCAGAGCAGGTCCCAGAAGCCGGGCACGCGACCGTCCGGATAGACCAGGGTGACATCCAGCAGGGTGTCCAGCTGCTCGCCCATGGCGGCGAGGACGAAGGCCATGCCGCCGGCCTTGGGCTTGAGCAGGTGGCGATAGGGCGAGTGCTGCTCGGCATGCTTGGCGGCGGTGAAGCGCGTGCCTTCCAGGTAATTGACGATGGTCACTGGCTGGCGGCGGAATTTCTCGCAGGCGCGGCGGGTGATGGCCAGGTCCGCGCCCTTGAGTTCCGGGCGGCGGGCCAGCTGGGCGCGGGTGTATCTCTTCATGAAGGGGTAGTCCAGCGCCCACCAGGCGAGCCCCAGGAAGGGCACCCAGATCAGCTCCTTCTTCAGGAAGAACTTGAAGTAGGGCACCTTGCCGTTGAAGGTCTCGATGAGCGCGGCGATGTCGACCCAGGACTGGTGGTTGCAGATGACCAGGTAGGAGCTGTCACGGTTGAGTGCCTCGGTGCCGCGGATGTCCCAGACGGTGGGAGTGAAACGGGCGAAGATGACCTTGTTGATCTCGGCCCAGGTCTCGGCGATGGCGGTGACCACCCGGGAGCAGAGGTCGCGCAGCGCGACGATGGGCAGCAGCTTGAGCAGGGCGAAGGCCAGCAGCGGACCGATCATGACCAGGGTGTTCAACAGGAGCAGCGCAGAGACGGTGATACCGGTCAGGAGGTGCATGGATTCTCTCGTCTAGAACTTGGGGCGATAGTCTTTAGCGTGACATAGCATTTTGCGATCATCTGCTCTGGATGGCTGCTGCCGATCAGCTGCGAAGTGAACGCCATGCTCAAGAAGGTTACCAGTGCCGAGGTCTGCCTCGGCATGTACATCCACAGATTCGAAGGCAGCTGGATCGACCATCCGTTCTGGAAGGCGCGCTTCCTGCTCCAGGAACCGCGCGACCTGCAGAAGATCCAGGACAGCGCCGTGACCGCGGTGTGGATCGATATCGCGAAAGGGCTGGATTGCCCGCCGCCAGCGGAGTGCCCACCCGCGGTGGATCCGCTGCTGCTCTCCGAGCCCGTCGCCGCGCCGGCCATTGCCCCCGAGCTGCCCCCAGTCGCCGCTCCGGTCCCGGTTGTCGGCACCGCGCCAGGCGCCGCCCTGAGCTGTCCGCAGGAAATGGCCCAGGCTTCCGCCGTGAGCGCCCACGCCAAGCAGGAGGTGGCGCGGCTGTTCCAGGACGTGCGCCTGGGGCAGGCCATCGAGCTGAGCGAGGTGGCGACCGTGGTCGAGCAGATCTCGGCGTCGGTGCTGCGGTATCCCACGGCGCTGATCAGTCTGACGCGGCTGCGTACGGCCGACGAGTATACCTATATCCATTCGGTGTCGGTCTGCGCCCTCATGACGGCGGTGGCACGGCAGATGGAGCTGCCGGCGGACCAGGTGCAACTGGCCGGCCAGGCCGGCCTGCTGCATGACGTGGGCAAGATGCGCATCCCTCTCGAGGTGCTCAACAAGCCGGGCAAGCTGACCGAGGCGGAATTCGCCGTGATGCAACGGCATCCCGCGGAGGGCGTCGCCCTGCTGCAGCAGTGGGGCGCGACCGCGGAGGTCATCGACGTCTGCCTGCACCATCATGAGAAATTCGATGGCAGCGGCTATCCCCATGGCCTGGCCGGTACCCAGATCAGTCTGCTGTCGCGCATCGCCGCGGTCTGCGACGTCTACGACGCCATCTCCTCGACCCGGCCCTACAAGACCGCCTGGAGTCCCGCCGAAGCGATCCGGCGCATGGCGGAGTGGAAGGGGCATTTCGATCCGCGGGTGTTCCAGGCCTTCGTCAAGACGCTGGGCATCTATCCGATCGGTTCCCTGGTCCGGCTGAGCAACGAGCAACTGGCGGTAGTGGTCGAGCAGCACCCGGACAGCCTGCTGACCCCGCAGGTGCGGGTGTTCTTTTCCGCCCGCTCGCGCACCCCGCTGCCGCAGCGGCTGCTGGATCTCGCCCGGCCACCCGCCGATGAGCGCATCGTGCGGCGGGAGGATCCGGAGGAGTGGGGTTTTCGCAACCTGGAGCGGCTCTGGCAACAGGCCTAGCGCCGGCTCAGGGGCGGGTCGTCTGTAGCGAGGGGCGCTCGCTGGTACGGGCGTACCAGGCGGCGATGCGCGGGCAGTCGCTGCGCCAGGCGAAGGTGGGGATGCGGAAGTCCAGATAGCCCAGCAGGCAGGCCATGCCCAGGCAGGCCACGTCGAATTCGCCGTCCAGCTCGGCGATCGCCTCGCGCTCGAAGTAGTCCAGCGCCCGGGCGATCTTCTCCTGCTGGTTGTCCAGCCAGAGCTTCCACTGCATGCCCGGTGGGCGCATGAAGCTCTCGTAGCGGATCTGCACCGCGGCTTCCATCATGGCATCGCACAGCGACGCCAGGGTCAGGCGGCGCCAGCGCTCCGGACCCTGGCGCGGGATCAGCGGGGTGCGCTCGTGCAGGGTGTCCAGGTAGTCGAGGATGACGCGACTGTCGTGCAGGCAGGTGCCATCGGCCAGGCGCAGGGCGGGAATCTTGCCAGCCGGATTGGTATCGAGAACATCGCGATTGGGATTGAGCGGCGTCTGCTGGACGATTTCCACTTCCACCTGCTCGATCAGGTCCGTCTCGTGGAGCATCACCACGACTTTGCGACCGAAGGGCGAGGCGGGAGTGTGGTACAGGATCATGGACATGGGCCGGGCTCTCCAGAATGCAGGACTGCATTCGCGTGTGGCGAATCCCTGCACTGTAAGCCCTAGGCCGGCCCGGATAAAAGATGGCCTTGGTCGTAGCTGGCCGGATCAGGCCAGGCCGGGCAGCTCGACGTACACCCCCAGCCCGCGTCCTTGCAGGCCTTCGCCCAGGTGCAGGCTGCCGCCATGGATTTCGACGATACGTTTGACGATGGGCAGGCCCAGGCCGCTGCCGACGTTCTGGCCGGCACTCTCGCTGCGGTAGAAACGGGTAAAGATCACCGCCCGCTCTTCCGGACTGACCCCGGGGCCGCTGTCGCAGACATTGATGCGTACCCGCCCGGGCACGTCCTCGACGACCCGCACCAGTACCTGACTCCCGCTGGGGGTGTAGCGGATGGCGTTGCCCACCAGGTTGGTGAGCAGCACGCTCAGCCAGGTGGGAATGCCGGACAACTTGACCTCCTGATCCTCCAGCACCAGGTCGATGTGCTTCTCGATGGCCAGGGGCGCGAGTTCCGACAGGGTATCCGCTGCCAGCCGGCCGAGATGCACCGGGACGAACTGCTCCTGCAGGGCACCACTGTCCAGGCGGGCCAGGAGCAGGATCTGCTCCATCAGCTGGCTGATGCGTTCGGCGCTGCGGCGCACCTGCACCAGGCCGCGGGCGTGGGCCTGGGGATCGCTGGACCTCAGGGCGACCTGGGTGTGGGTCAGCAAGCTGGCGAGGGGCGTGCGGATCTCGTGGGCGGCGTCACTGGTCAGGCGCCGCTCGGCCTCCAGGGCGCCGTCCAGGCGCTGCAGCAGGGCGTTGATCTCCTCGACCAGGACCGCGGCTTCCAGGGGCACCCGATTCAGCGCCAGGGGCTCCAGGCGCTGGGCGGAACGCTGCTTGATCTGCGCCGCCAGCTGGCGCAGGGGTTCGAGACCGCGGGTGACGCCGAACCAGATGAGCGCGGCCAGCACCGGCAGGGCCAGCGCCAGGGGAAACAGCGAGCCGAGCAGCAGTAGGTTGGTGGCGCCGCGGCGATCGGCCAGGTTCTCGTAGATCCAGATGCGTCCGTCGCCGCTGCTCAGGCGCAGCACGCGCCAGTGCTGCCCCTCGGCCAGAAGACTGCTGAAGCCGGGTGGCTGGTCGGCCAGGCCGGCGGGTGGCGCCGGGGTGCCGAGGCGCTGGTCACCGGCCTGCAGCAGATAGCCCAGGGCGTTGCGGCGCTTGAACAGCGGCAGGTCGGCGATGGCCGTGCGGCTGCGTTCCAGGGCGCGCGCCGCGAGCGGCAGGCTGTAGTCGCCCCCCTCGCTCAGGGTGGCCAGGTGCAGGGCCGCCGAGCCGAAGTCGAGCATGTCCTCGTCCGCCAGGCGATTCACCTGGCGCAGCACTAGCTGGTAGGTCACCAGGGCGGCGATCAGCCAGCAGGCGAAGATGCCGCACAGCAGCAGCGTCAGCAGACGCCGCCGCAGCGAGACGGCCGGGCCGTCGGTCATGGAGCCGGCCGCTCGGGCTGGTCGATGCCGTAGCCGATGCCGCGCACGGTGCGGATCAGGCTGGTGCCGAGCTTGCGCCTGAGGTGATGGATATGGACCTCGATGGCATTGCTCTCGACGTCCCCGTCCCAGCCATAGAGCGCCTGTTCCAGGCGATTGCGCGAGAGCACCTTGCCCATGTTTTGCAGCAGCAGGCGCAGCAGGGCGTATTCGCGCGGTGCCAGTTCGACCGGCTGACCGGCCAGGGTCACCCGGTGGGTGGCCGGATCGACCCGCAGGTCGTTGTGCTCCAGTTGCGGCAGCGCCCGGCCGGCACTGCGCCGGGTAAGGGCGCGCACCCGGGCGAGCAGTTCGTCCAGATCGAAGGGCTTGGTCAGGTAGTCGTCGGCGCCGGTGTCCAGGCCGGTGACCCGGTCGGTGACCTTGTCGCGGGCGGTGAGGATCAGCACCGGGGTGGCGTCGCCGCGCTTGCGCAGGGCGGCCAGGACCTCGAGTCCCGAGCGACGGGGCAGGCCGATGTCGAGCACCACCAGATCGAAGGGATCGGTTTCCAGCGCCGCCTGGGCGGCCTGGCCATCGGTCACCCAGTCGACGGTATCGCCTTCCAGCGCCAGACCGGCGCGGATGCCGTCGCCCAGTAGCATGTCGTCTTCGGCCAGCAGTATTCTCATCGGATTTTCCCAGGCGGTTGAGCGGTTGTACCGCTCCGGGCCGGCCTCGGCAAGAGCGGTGACCACCTCCGGGATGGTCAGCCTCCAGCCTAGTCCAAGGCGCTTAAGGGCGGATTAACAACGCTCAGGGGCGCTGGGCGCTGACCCGCCAGAGGGTATTGCCGACGTCGTCGGCCACCAGCAGGCCGCCACGACCGTCGTTGACCACCCCGACCGGTCGCCCCTGGGCTTCCTCCTTGTCATTGAGGAAACCGCTCAGCAGGTCCCGCGGCGGGCCGCTGGGCTTGCCGTCCTGGAAGGGCACAAAGATGACCTTGTAGCCGCTCTTGGGATCACGATTCCAGGAACCGTGCTGGCCGACGAACAGCCCGTGGCGGAAAGCCGTCGGCAACTGGCTGTCGGCGCTGGCGAAGGCGAGGCCCAGGGAGGCCGTGTGGGTGCCCAGGGCATAGTCGGGGGTCAGCGCCTTGGCCACCAGATCCGGACGGGGCGGCTGCACCCGACTGTCCACGGTCTTGCCCCAGTAGCTGTAGGGCCAGCCATAGAAGCCGCCGTCCTGCACCGAGGTGGCGTAGTCCGGCACCAGGTCGCTGCCGATCTCGTCGCGCTCGTTGACCACCGTCCACAGCTTGCCGGTGGTGGGCTCCCAGTCCAGGCCATTGGGATTGCGCAGGCCGCTGGCGAACAGGCGCTTCTCGCCACTGGCGCGGTCCAGCTCCCAGATGGCGGCGCGGCCTTGCTCGATGTCCAGACCGTTTTCGCCGACGTTGCTGTTGGAGCCCACGGTGAGATAGAGCTTCCTGCCGTCGCGACTGGCGATGACGTTCTTGGTCCAGTGGTGATTGATGCCGGCCGGCAGGTCGGTGACCGTCACCGGCGGGCCTTCCAGGTGAGTCGCCCCGGGGCGGTAGGTGAAGCGCACCAGGGCGTCGGCGTTGGCGACATAGAAGTCCTCGCCCACCAGCGCCATGCCGAAGGGCGAATGCAGGTGCTCGGCGAAGACCATGCGGGTCTCGGCGACGCCATCGCCGTCGGCATCGCGCAGCAGGGTAATGCGGTCGGCGCTGGGTACCCCGGCGCCGGCCTTTTTCATGAACAGGCCGGCGATCCAGTTCTTGATGCTGGGAAAATCATCGCGCCTGGGCGCATTGCTTTCCGCCACCAGCACATCGCCATTGGGCAGCACATAGAGCCAGCGCGGATGGTCCAGCCCGCGGGCGAAGGCCTGGACCTGGGTTCCGGCCGCAGCGATGGGCTTGCCGCCCTCGGGCCAACCGATCGCCGGCGCCACGTTGATGGTCGGCAGCAGGGTCTTGTGGGGCTCGGGCAG